>JAKAOI010000142.1 GCA_021812265.1 Chloroflexota bacterium
TTCCGATCTATGGCGAAACACGCATTATCGACCAGAATGATTCGCGTCCGATTGATTTTGATACTATTGGCGCCTACGGACCGTATAACGCGCATTTAGTTCAATTTTCCGGCGCGATATGGTATCCGATGGTGTATCGCTTCCCGCATAAAATGTCTGTAGCGCTGGGCGCTAAAAAACGGGAAAATGAAATGGCGCGCGCGCTGCGTTTTATTCAAGAAACGAACGCAGCGCATATTGTGCCTTCCGCTGGGCCGCCTTGTTTTCTTGATCCGGATTTGTACCACATAAATGATTTTTATAATGATCCTTCCAATACATTTCCCGATCAAACCATTTTTATTGAATATTTGCGCGAGCATGGCAAGCCGAATACGCATTTAATGCTGCCCGGCAGTGTGATGCTGCTCAATGGAAATGAATGCGCTGTTGAACAGCCGATAGGTGACGAAGAAATTTCCTATTTGTTTACGCATAAAAAAGAATATTTGGATCAATATCAGCAAGATATGCTGCCGTTGCTGCAAAGCATGAAAGATTCTTGGCCGCGCGGTCAAATATATATTCCGGCGGCGCTGAAAGAGTGGTTTGAGCCGCTGCTGCAGGTTGCAGACCACATTTGTGTGGGAATTAATGGCAAGGTTATTTTAGATTGCGGCGATCAGGCCGTTGTTATTGATTTTCAAAAACGTTTGGTGTATCCGTGGGATCGCGGTGAGTGGGATTATTATTATAAAGTTGATTCGTCGCTGCTGGAATCGCTGATTTTACGTCGTCAAGAAGATTGGGTGAACGATCTGTTTTTATCGTGCCGTTTTGAAGCAGAGCGGAAGGGTCCATATAACGAGTATATTTATGTGTTTTTTAAAGGACTTTCCATGGAACGCATTGCATATATTGATGGATATTACGCCGAACTTGCGTCTGACGATCAATTTTTTGAAAAAGATGGGTATCGCATTCAACGTCGTTGCCCGCATTTAAAAGCTGATTTAACCCGTTTTGGCGCTATTCAAGATGGTATTTTAACCTGCGCTTTGCATAATTGGCAGTTTGAATTGGATACCGGTAAGTGTATTACTTCAAATGACAGATCGCTGTACGCCAAAAAATTGCTGCAAGAAGACGCTGCAGCCACGCAAGAAGATACTGTTTGGATTAAGCCGCGCGCATTAAAATGTGGGCATTGCTGGTATCGACCAGAGGATAAAGGCAGATAGAGATCCGAGCGAAAGCGAAGCATACAGCAAGAGGCACAGGGGACAGTATGCCCTCTGACGGGGTGTGGGTCGTCTCCACATTCCCCTTATTCTTTTTTAAGGTTCAGGTCTATAATAGCGGCGCATAGATTTCAAAATTTTTGTAAAACAAGAATATTTTCTTGTTGTTTTGCCCTGTTTTTTAGTATTGTTGTAAATAGCAAGCCTCTTACAAATCTGTGATTTTAACAAACGAAAGCAGTATCTACCAGGTTTTCGTGAGGCTTTTATATAAAATTTGGGACTTTGTGAGTGTATTATTATTCTGCAAGGCCGGCAATGTATTATTGAAATAGGATGAAAAAAATACATGAAGCTCGCATAGCCATTTTTACAATTTTACACAATCAAATTGCAGTGATAGACACTGCGTATTATGTTATGAAAGTGAAGTAGTAATGTCTCAACAGTCATCAACAGCAGAAAACAAAACTAAATCTGCGCCGGCGCCTATGCCGCGGCGCCGCAATCCTATACCTCCCGCGCAGGTATATAAACAATTTGACCAAGATAATAAGTCAACGAACGATCCTTCTGGGCGCAACCATAATTCATTTAATCTTTCGATGTGGGCGGTACTGCCTTTACGTGCGTTTATGGGAATTACCTTTGCTTATGCCGGTATACAAAAATTGACGGATCCCGGATTTTTCTCTCCAGGCTCGCACACATATATTGGCTCTCAGTTGCAAGCGTTTGCTAAAGTTTCTCCAATCGGTGGATTTTTAACCTCGGTTGCGGTTCCGCACGCCGCGCTGTTTGGCGCTATGGTTGCGTGGGGTGAATTAGCAATTGGCTTAGGAGCGTTGGTTGGGTTATTGTTTCGCCCTGCCGCGTTTTTTGGATTTTTGTTGTCAACCATGCTATGGTTATCGGCTTCCTGGGATATTAAGCCATATTTTTTGGGATCTGATGTATTTGCTGTTTTTGCGTGGCTGACGCTTATGCTGACCGGAACCGGCGGAATTGTGGCGTTAGATTACCGGTTTGGCAGATATATTGAGCCTTTTTTGCAAAATACCTTTGGCCGAGAAGAAGCGCAGAGTATATTAATGTTTTTTGATTGCGCGCCCGCCATCGAACCCCAAGTTATTCAAAGCAAAAAAAATATGTATAGCAAAGCGCGTGTCAAGCAAAACGTAAATCGCCGGCAATTTATTCAGGGAATGGCCGCCGGAGTAATTGGCTCTTTACTTGGCATGGGGATATGGAAAGCGATGCAGCCTGTTGTAAAAACTCCTGCAGCTGGCTCTGCAGCCGGATCTACCGGGGCTGTTTCAGCCAGTGACGCAACCGCATCCACAGCTTCTACCAGCGCTAATTTTATAGCAGATACCAGTTCGGTTCCGGTAAACAGCGCGTTTGCGTTTACGGTCACGTCCAGCCAAGATCCCGGAATTTTGGTTCATTTGTCTGATAATAAATTTGTGGCGTATGACGCTGTTTGCACACACGCCGGATGCACGGTGCAATATGATCCAAACCAACAGGTTATTTATTGCCCATGTCATGGAGCTGAATTTGATCCGGCAAACAACGCGCAAGTGTTGGGTGGCCCGGCGCCGGTTCCGCTGACTTCAGTTGCAATTTCCATAGATTCCAGCGGCGCTATTTCGCAAAATTAAATATATTTGCGGATTATAATGCATAATAAGGCTGCGCATCAGCCGATAATTTATTATGCTCCGAAACATAGCGCTGATAGAGCGCTGATATGTTTCTATTTAACATGAAAGGCGCTATTATGCCGATTCGTCTTGTAGAGCTGCATCCCATTATCGTCCATTTTCCCATTGCGCTGTTAACTATTAGTGTTATTTTAGATGGTATTGCGTTATTTGTTCGCCGCTGGAATCTTGTATACGCCGCTACTTGGACATTATTCTTTGGCGTCGTTGGCGCGCTTGCCGCCGGGTTTTCGGGGCAAATCAGCGAAAGCAACACTAATACTTCTTCGGTAAGCGCAATTTTATCGCTTCACAAAACATTAGGGTTTGCCACCGGATTCGTTTTTGCGCTGTTATTGCTGATTCGTTTGATTGTCTTGGCGCCGCATATCTTAGAAGCGTATCGCGCACAAATTCCTTTAGCCGGTAAAATCGGTGACACTTTATATGCGATTTTTCCTCGTGTTCGCAGTAAAACTCTGCCGGTTTCCCTGATAGTTGCGTATTTTATCGGGAGTATTATTGGCTTGGTTTTATTAACTCTAACCGGATATTATGGCGGATTGATGGTGTATGAACATGGCGTGGGAACACAGGCAATGATTCATATGGCGCGCTTGCTGCCGCTGTAATGCTGTAATAATGAACAATAGTGAAGATAATGCGCAATGAGCGCCATACAATTGCTGCGCGCAAGCGCTGAGCGGATTATCAGCGACCACGAAAATGGATCTTCTAAAATTGCCCGGCGATTTTTGCAAGATATTATCGATATAACATCTGCGGCGTCATTTCGCTTTGATGGGCAAACACGCCGGGAGTTTTTGGATCTGCTGCAGCGGCTGCCGCATATACGCCCTAGTATGGCGGTATTTGCCGCTATCGCAGCCGAATTCGGACCAGTGTTAACCGAAAAGAGATCTGTTGCGGCTAAGGCTCAATTGCAAAATACAGCGCAAACGTTGCTGCAGTTGTTTGCCAACGCGCCGGAAAAAATTGCAGGTTTTCTGGAGCCGCTGCTGGCAGAGCGATCTGTGGCGCTAACGTATAGTTTTTCTTCTGTTGTATTGCAAACTTTGCAACGTATCCACACTAAGATAGACGGGCTGTATATTCTTGAGTCGGCGCCGGGCAGGGAAGGGATTGCGCTTGCGACGACGATACGAGAAAACACTGAGTTAGACCACTGGAATGTTACGCTGGCGCCGGATATGCTGCTGGATATGGCGATGTCTATGGCGCAATGTTGCGTTATTGGCGCGGATGCGCTGCTGGGAGATGGAAATTTTGTGAATAAATGCGGCGCGCGGCTGCTGTTGAGATCTGCCGCAGAGCAGCGCAAACCGGTATATATTGTTTGTGAATCATTAAAAATTGCGCCAACCGGCTGGCTGTGGCGGCCAGAAATATTTGCGCCCTCCGAATGTATCCCCCAAGCGCCGCGCGCAGTCACAGTTCTCAACGAACCATTTGAAATGGCTCCCCTGCAGCAATGTGTGGTTGTTACCGAAACCGGCGTTTTTTCTGTGGAGCAAATTGCAGCGCGCGCTCAGGAACGAGCGCGTGTTTTGCCGTAATCAACATCATAGCAAGTGTGTGTTATCTGGCTGCATGGTATTTTACCGGCAAAAATTGGCCATTTAATTTCCGGAGACGTATGATATGATAGAAACAATAGATTTTTATTGGGAGCCAATTTTTTGGTATGTTTCGTAATCTCGTCCCGGAAACTGCTCCGGATCTTACTGATTCGCGCGAATATTTTCCATCGCTGGAACAGGTTTTTGAAGGGAAACCGGTTGTTTTCTTTGATAACCCCGGGGGCACGCAAACTGCCCAGCAAGTGATGGAAGCAATGCAGGATTATCTGCTATATGCAAACTCCAATACGCACGGCGCGTTTATCACCAGTCAGCGCACCGATATGATTATTCAAGAAGCCCGTCAAGCCATGGCCGATTTTTTGAATTGCGCGCCGGATGAAATTGTGTTTGGCCCTAATATGACCACCTTAACCTTTGCGTTCAGCCGCGCGTTGGCAAAACGATTTGCTCCGGGAGACGAAATTGTTGTTACTGCGCTCGACCACGACGCAAATATTGCGCCGTGGCGCGCTATAGCGCGTGATAATAATTTTGTTATCCGCCAAATTGATATTGATCCGCAGACCGGCGCTTTGAATATGGAAGACGCCAAAACAAAAATTACCGATAAAACAAAATTGGTGGCGTTTGGCTATGCCTCTAACGCTTTAGGCGTTATTAACGATGTGGAAACACTTATTCAACTGGCCCATAGTGTCGGAGCGCTGTGCTACGTAGACGCAGTGCAGTTTGCGCCGCATGGCCCAATTGATGTTCAAAAACTGGACTGTGATTTTCTGGCTTGCTCTGCCTATAAATTTTTTGGGCCGCATGTTGGAATATTATTTGGAAAAAAAGCGCTGCTGGATGATATTCAACCCTATAAGGTTGCTCCGGCCAGCAATGAAACCCCCGAAAAATTTGAAACCGGCACATTAGCGCATGAACTGTTGGCGGGATTGCTCGGCGCAATAGATTATCTTTCTTTGGTGGGAACTACCTTGTCAAATCCCTCGGCGGATATTGCCAGCGAATATTCCGGCCGGCGCCGCTCGTTAAAAATTGCCATGGGCGCCATCATGGCGTATGAACGCACGCTTTCAACGTATATGTTGACCTCTCTTTCTATCGTTCGCGGCGTTACAATATATGGGCCGCAAAATCCGGATGATACATCCGGCAGAGTTCCGACATTTGCTATTCGCATAAAAAATAAATCGCCGCGGCTTTTAGCTGAATCATTGGGGGCGCAGGGTGTATTTGCTTGGGATGGAAATTATTATGCGTTAGATTTGATGAACCGGCTGGGGCTGGAAGATAGCGGCGGCGCGCTGAGATTAGGATTGGCGCATTACAATACAACTGAAGAAATCAATCGGTGCATTACATTATTGCAAGGGGCTTCGGTTTGATTACATATATTGTTGGATTTCATGAACTTACGTATATACAAATTTTGGTGTTTGGCGTAATGGCCATTGTATGGGGCGCTTCACTTATTGTGCAGAAATCATCGTTTACCGACGGCTTTCGCAGCATATTATATGCTACCGCATGGTCGGGTGTTTTGCAAGCGTTTTGGGGCATTATTTTATATGTGTTTTTTGGCTTAAGACCGAATGATACACTTCATTTAGTATATGGCTTAATTGTGGTGGCCGCTATACCGGTTGCGTTTACGTATACCAGTGAAAAATTAAATCGCCGCGATATGCTTATTATTACTTTTGCCGCGGTTATGTTGGTGGCCGCCGCAATAAGAGGCTTTTTTACCGGCAAATAACCGTATCCTCTTTCCGACAGCGCCGCAAATGCGCTGTCGGAGCAATCTTGGTTTTGCTTCTTGTTCCTCTGCTATAATGTTAACCGTGTCATCGATAGTTGACAGCATATCAAACGAAAATATTGATCTCAGAATTTTCGCTTCAGCAGGGAACAT
>JAKAOI010000143.1 GCA_021812265.1 Chloroflexota bacterium
TCCGATCTTGTGTGCGACACCAAGAAGTTTTGGAACGTATGCAAAGATATCATATCATATCCGACATTAAAATTTTATGATACACCGCATAAAAATGATATGCATGAAATCATAATATATTTTGTCCCAAGAGTCGTATAATATACATAGAGGGCTTTTCGGTACAGCAAAAAAATTAATTGGCTAATCAGTTGTAACTCCGGCCTACCGATGTCACTATGAACACTCTGCGAAAAGCCACCACAACTGTCGCAAATTAAAGTCGCAAGAAATATATACAGGATTTTCGCCGCGGTATGGAAAATCGGGAATGTACAAGAGGCAGCGCCCCTTGTTTGTATGGGGTTCTGAGGTGTCCCTAGGCTTCCCTCTGTTTTAGATACGAGAAACTCTTTCAAGCGAAAGTCCTAATATAGTTCTATAATAGACAGCGCCGCTGAGAAAACACATCAAACATGAAAATTGCCATTGTCACCGAAAATTTTTTACCAAAATTAGATGGTGTTACGCGCACCATTGCCATGTTGCTGGAACATTTACAAAAAAAAAGCCATCAAGCCATTGTGCTCGGCCCTGAAGGGTCTGTTGATGAATATGCCGGCGCAAAAGTTGTACACATCAACGGAATTGCCATACCCTTTTATCCCGAACTGAAATTTTTACTGCCAACCCGCGGATTTAAATCTTACATCCAAGATTTTCAACCCGATATCGTCCATTTGGCTGACCCCATGTTGCTGGGAATGGCAGGGATCTATTGGGCGCAAAAACAATCCATCCCTATTGTCGCCGGCTATCACACCAATATTGCTAACTATATGTCGCACTATGGCCTTGGTCCACTGGCTCCGACTGCTTGGAAATACCGAAAATTTTTACATAATCAATGCGATGTTACCCTTTGTCCGTCTCAATCTACCGCTAAAGTATTGGAAAAGCAAGGCTTTGAGCGAATTAAAATTTGGCCGCGCGGCGTAGATAGCGTATTATTTCATCCCGCAAAAAGATCTGCCGAAATCCGTAAATCGCTCGGAGCAGAAGATGACACAACGCCGCTGTTGCTGTATGCTGGCCGGCTGTCGCATGAAAAAAATATATCTACTTTAGCCGAAGCGTTTCGCATTATATCTGCCGGCCATCCTGTTTGTCGGCTTGTGGTGGTAGGAGATGGCCCGGCGCGCCAAGATCTTGAACAGTCTTTGGCAGGTTTGCCGGTAACATTTACCGGATATCAGCGCGGGGAAGATCTTGCGGTGTATTATGCAAGTTGTGATATTTTTATTTTTCCCTCTACGTCGGAAACGTTTGGACAAGTGGTTCAAGAAGCTATGGCAAGCGGGTTGCCGGTGATTGGCGCAAACGCCGAGGGGGTGTGCGATATTGTTCGCGATGGCGAAACAGGTTTGCTGACGGCGCCACAAAATGCGGAAGAAACAGCCGCCGCGGCGCATATGCTGCTTTATAATCCAGATGAATTGCGCCGAATGAGGCAAAATGCGCGCGCTTTTGCGGAAACGCGATCTTGGTCTGAAATAATGGATAATCTGCTGCACGTGTATGAGGATATACTCAAAAATCCTGCGCCAAATAAGGATGTAGAGTTTTCTCCGTTGCATATTGAAGATATTGTTACATCTTTGCAAGCGGAAGCCGAAACACAGAAATAATGCAAAAAAAGGCAGCGCATACGGGATTCGAACCCGTGATCCCTGCCTTGAGAGGGCAGTGTCCTAACCGCTAGACGAATGCGCCGTACTATAATACTGAGTATATCTGATCTTTGTATAGTATGTCAAGCGGACGGGTTGAAGAAGAAAGAGCCAGGACTTTCGCTGCAGCATGGAACATTGGGGATGTACAAGGTGCAGATACGAGAACCATGCGTTTCTCTTTCAAGCGAAAGTCCTAAGAAATAAAATTTTTATAATAAGAGGATGCGCTGTTATGGGGTATATATTAGTAGAAGGCGGAGCTGAATTTGGAGGCGCCATGGCTCAGGCAGACACCGAAGCAATAAGGCTGGCAGGCGGACAAGATGCGCCTGTAGTGATTATTCCCACGGCTGCCGCGCCGGATCATAACCACATTCGCGCAGGGAATCTGGGACGGCGATGGTTTCAATCGCTGGGCGCCAAAAATTGTTCGATAGCTTTAATCTATGACGTCGAGTCTGCCAATGATGAAGCTATTGCGCAAATGTTGGAATCGGCAAAATTAATATATCTCTTGGGCGGATTTACGCATTTTCTTGGGACAACACTGCAAAACAGCGCCGCGTTACAGGCTGCGCGCCGCGCCTGCGACCACGGAGCGGTGATAGCCGGTAGCAGCGCCGGAGCTATGGTGTTGTGCCAGTGGTATATCGATCCTGAAACGTGGCAGATCTATGATGGGCTGAATTTTATTCCTAACACGGTTATTGCGCCGCATTTTAATACATTTGCCGGCTCATGGATAAACAAAATCCAAAATCTGAGGCCGGATTGCGCAATTTGGGGAATAGATGAAAAAACTGGGGCTATTGATGACGGAACAAGACGCAATTGGACGGTGTTGGGCGCAGGAACTGTGACAATTATACACCATGCGGGGCGGCAAACTTATGCCGCAAATCAATCGTTTCAAGTATAGGGAAGTAAAATTAAATTCACTCATCCCTGTGCCCGGCATTTGTTGAAAGAAAAGCTTTATTTTTTCTTGGCCTTCATTTTCATCGCGTTATAAAAGGAAAAACCACCAAGAGCTACCAAGGCCACACCACCTATTACATCTTCTAACATAGTTGTTTGATCAGTAATATGCCCAAATATTGCATATGCTAAAATTAAGATACCAAATAAAATACCAATTACACCAAAAATTATGGATCCCACAAAACTACGGGATGATAAACGGTAAAGCGTTCTCATGTTGCGCTCCTGAAAGTATAGATTTTTTTGCTTCGATGGAAAAAAGATACGCTATTTGCTGCAGCCTGCCAGACAGTAAAAATTTATTTGTTCGCATATCTGAACAACGCTGGTTTACAGCGATATCTTGCATAAAGCGAAGCCTTGATGAAGACAGGTAAATTATAACAGAATAGTTATATATAAGCAAGCAGTTACAAAAAAAGATACATTTTGCATAACTGTTTAGAAAATACATATTCCAAGCGCTGTAAATACAGGTATGAAATATAAAAATACATTCGCGCCGACGCTATACAGCGGCGTGATCTATTGCGCCTGTTCAATCTTTGGATTCTTGGCCACCATTATGTGATACTGCCGCTAAAAAACAGCTTTTTTTCAGCAAATGCCTTGAAGAATGTGAGATTTGTAATATGAGATTGCAAAAATACTATTTTAGATATATATATAAAATATAGGTGTTAAAGGAAATTATATGGCTGAGTCAGATATTTTTATCGTTTATTCCCCAAAAAATCAGGGTAAAGTCGATCAGTTGAAAAATGAGCTGATATCTCATGGATATACCATAAGAGAAGATTATAAGCAATGTGTTCCCGGAACTCCGGAATGGGAAAGCGCGCTGGAAAAAGAGTTAGTTCAGTGTAAATTTGTTATTTATGTCGCTTCACCGTTAACTAAAATATCTCGCTATGCGACGAAAGAAATACAGACCGCGCGGAAACTTGACAGGCCTGTTTTGTTGTATTGGGTTCAAGGCAATAACTGGGCGTTATCTGCCCCCAATGGATTTGATTCTACGCTTTATATTGACGCGCGCGAGGAAAGCAAAACCAATCTGGTAATAGAAGCATTCAATGAGTATACATTGTTAAAGCTGAATGAGGAACCCGCAGCAGACACACCAAAACAGCAAAATAATCTGAAAAAACAAGAAAAACGCGCTAAACCAAAGACACAAAAAATACAGGTAATTAAAATTACCTTAAACAATTTATCCTTCATTCCCTCCAATTTGCCGACAAAACGAAACAGTTGGACGCAACAGCAGAGAAGTGTTTACCCTCAGTTGCGCAATAAATTTTCCGGTAAGTATGATCCTAGGTTTTGGACATTAACGATAGTCAGTATTACGATAGCCATGCTTATTATATTGACGGTAATTATGACGTATATTTTGCAAAGCAGCTAGCGCTGCCGACGTCATGCGCATTATTTTTATTGAACTGAGTTTATTTACAAAAATATTTGTCCTATTCACCAAATGAGATTACCTCATCAGCTCAGTAAAAAAGCGCTTTATTATGGAATATAATTTCAAAATAACAGCAAAAACTATTTTGACGGGTTTGCGGATACAGCAAATCGGTTGCTTTTATATGAATTGCGATATGAGATATATTGTCAACTTTAAATCTCTCAACAGAGTCATTCTAAACATAAAAGATCTTTTCCCCCCAAAAAAACTTGTTGTAAACGAGATAAGGATATTAGTGATAAATTTTCTCTGATAATAATTTCTATTAATGTATATCTTTATATAAAGATGTATATACATATATATACAAAAAACCAAGTAAATATGGTATAAACAGATAGAATTTTTATTTTTTTAATCATAAAGATGTATATGCATTCATATTTATGTGCATATACATCTTTATGCGTGTTGGATGTTTTTATGGGAATATGTGAGATAAAACACAAAAAATAAGGAAAAATATAGCAAAAAAGTACTGATTTTTTACATATTTTTTAATTTTCCTTGACAAAACATATTTTTATCATTTTAAATGTGTGATTGTGTCGTGAACCGGATTTTACCGTGAATCGCGTTTTAACGAAAAACAACTTAAAATCTAGGATTTTCCTGGCTTAGATCAGTATAAAAGACCAAAATTGCTGTCTTAACTGACCAATTTTTCGTATTCGTGTTTGCAATGATCAAAAATTTCCGGTTTCACCTGAGGAGGATAGACATGATCTTCGGGAAAAATCTTGCCGCGCAGTTGATGACTCGCACGGTGGCAATAGCAATTTCTGCGGTAACCGCAGCGGCGGCAATTTCACAAACGCCGGCTATGGCAAAAACAATACCATCACAGAACTCTCACCCGCAAACCTTCGGCCGGCTTATAACATTGCAAGCGAATTGTTTTTCAGCTCCGTTGGGAATCGGTTTGTATAATACACAGCAAACACAGATTACTTTAGCCAATGGATTGCAGCAAAACGCTGTGCTTGCCACAACAGAAAAAAAAGGCCAGTGTCCGGCGCCAAAGCCTGTGACACCACCAAAACCCGTTGTTAAACCGGTTGTTAAACATACTGCGCCGCGGATCGCCTATTATTCGCAGCCTGTAGCGCCGACTCATTCTTACACTCCGCCGGCTCCGTCATCGGGCGGTTCGGGCGGCTCTTCCGGCAGCGGTGTGGCCTATACCGATTGGGCGGCTGAACCGTGTCACTCGAATGTTTACGCAGTTGGAGCCATTTACAGTTGGAAAATTCCACCCGGCTGTTACGCCGGAATTTATACCGTCAACCCTGCGAATTTTGTGTATCGCAGCGGCTATGGTTGGTGCAATTGGTGGCCTGAGGTATTGCACCCGAATGATCCGCGAATCTTATTTGGCGCGCGTCACTCGGCTCCGCTACCCGGCGCGGTAGTTGTCTTTGCCCCCGGCGTGCAAGGGGCCAGCGCCGGCGGACACTATGGTGAAGTTGTCGCCGTGTTGGGCGGAGGCTGGATTCTCATTTCCGAGATGAATGATTCGTGGCGTGGGGGTGGATTTGCCCGCATCAATTACCGATACGTGTATTTGGAGCCGGGGGTCTCGTTTATTTACAGTTAAGTTTTAATTTTACTCCCATTTGTGTTGTCATTGAGTCTGCAAGGCGATTATCTCCGGAAAAGAGATGATCGCCTTTTGTTATTGCGCAAAACAATTAATTTTTAAAGTGATGTTTCCAAATTTCCCCGTATTTCTTTTCGTGATTTATGTCTGTAATTAAACATAAAATGAAAAATACCGAATAAAATTAGTATATTTCCTAAGTATTTTTGGAATAATGCCGTTTTTAGAAAAATTGCTCACCCAAATTGGCATGAAATTTGATTTATAAACTTTGGGTATGTTACACTCCTTGAGGTGAGCAATTTTATCAAAATTATTTTTTGCAGTTATTATTTTTGTGAGAAGGGAAGTCATTTATGCGGTACACAGGCGCTTTAGTAAGATTTTTAATTGGACTGATTTTGTTTATTGTGGTGTTAATTCTTGGAGTTCTGAAGCCCGATCTGTTTTCATCATTTACCGGCAGCCTTCCCGGCAATTTTTCATTCAAGATAGGCGGCTCGGTCGTTTATGCTCCCGTTCTTGCGTGGGTAATACTCAGCGCGTTTCTCACATTGGTGATTAATCTTTTTTCCATACCCTTCCGCCGCGCTTCAAAGCCATGACGGGCGGATTCGGCTCAGATTTTGCAGACGGGCATGCAGATGATGATGTTGTTGAACTGAGATCGGA
>JAKAOI010000144.1:0-5357 GCA_021812265.1 Chloroflexota bacterium
CGGTTTTACAGAATACCCCCCCCCCCATCTTCAATCGCCGCATGCCGCAAAAGAATTTTGATCTTGCTATATTGCCATTTGACGCGCTACCATGTGAATAATACAACCATATGAAAGCTGATGATCCATATATGGCAAACGGCGTTGCTGCGTTAGTTGGCGCAGGGGAATTTTTAAGTGTAAGCGATCGTATTGATATTGAGCTGCTGAAGCATATTACCGGAACTGCCCGTGTAGCCATAGTGCCGGCGGCTTCGGCGCCGGACGGCGGAGATTCGCCGCAGCGCTGGGCAAAGATGGGGGTAGACCATTTTACACGGCTTGGCGCCACAGCGTTTCCCGTTATGGCGCTGACTCGCGCGGATATGCAGAATGAATCTTTTATCCAACAAATTCGATCCGCCAATTTTGTCTATTTTTCTGGCGGAAAACCCCGTTATTTGCTGGAAACACTTACAGAAACCCCATTTTGGGCGGCTGTAAAAGATATTTTTGCGGCCGGCGGCGTTATTGCCGGCTGCTCCGCCGGCGCCATGGTTATGGCTGAATATATGGCCGACTTTCCCCAAGTATGGAAAACACTGCCCGCGCTCGGTATTGCCAAAAATTTGACGGTAATACCGCACTTTGATGAGTTGCCTCAGGCAATAAAGGGTCCTATCGGCGCAATGCGGCATAAAGGATATATTGCCGGTATCGACGGCTCAACTGCGCTGATTGGCCCGTTCGAGCAAAATACGTGGAACATTGTCGGGCGCGGCGCGGTAACCATCTACTCAGCTTCAGGAAAAAAACAGTATCCATCCGGCTCCGTTATTCAATTGGATGGCAAGGAATACAAGGAATAAAGCGCATGTCACACCGAAACGGTTTTTCGGCGCAAGCTAAAAGAGCCACCCTATCCATAGCCGCCGCCGCGATATTTCTGATTATTGCCGCCATCGGAACCATTATATACCCGCTGCGCGCTGCTTCTTCACAAGCAATTTCCTGCAGTATGCAAGCGCATACGCTTTCACCGCAAACGTCTCAGGAAATTACCGAATACACGATGCCGCAGCCAAACAGCGACTTAATGTCGGCAATTGTCGGATCTAACGGAGATATCTGGTTGGGAGAGATGGGACAAAATCTGCTTGGCAGATTTAATCCTGTCACGCATATATTGGATGAATGGCCTGTGCCAAACGGCCATAACGGGGTAATGGATATGGCGGCCGGGACTTCCGGTGATATTTGGTTTGCTGAAGAGGCCGGCGGTTTTATCGCGCATTTTCAGCCGCAAACATGCTCATTTACCGAATATCCCCTTGCTTCGCAATCCGGCAGGCGTCCTTCACCGGTTGGTTTAACCATTGCGCCGGATGGCAAAGTATGGTTTACCGATATTACAACCGGTTTGTTCGGTTACGTTAATCCGATAACCAATGGTGTGCAGACCTATTCTCTGCCGGCAACAGATATTTCTGAATCGCCGATTCCCTATGCCATTGCGGCAGACTCTGCCGGCAATGTGTGGATTGCTTTAATTAGCTCTCCGCAGATTATACGCTTTCATCCCGCTACAAACACATTTTACATCTATACGGTTCCCATAGCGCAGGCGCAAATAAACGCAATTACTGTGGCGCCAAACGGAACCGTGTGGTTTACTGTTATGGCCGGCGCGCTGGGAAAAATAGCGCCTGGAGCAACTGCGCCGGAATTATATGCGCCGCCGCCGGCGTTTGGTGACGTGGCGCAGTTCTACAGTTTGCTATACGATTCGCAAGATAATATTTGGGTTGCCAGCAGCAACGCCAATGCAATAATACGCTTTAATCCGAATCAAGCGGTTTGGAGCCGCGCGCCGCTGCCACAGGCGGACAGCGCGCCATATGGAACCGCCGAAACCGCTTCCGGCGTCATTTGGTTTACGGAAGGCGCGCCAAACGCAAACCGATTTGGTGTATTAACGCCGTAACCCCTTTTTTTGTTAATTGTGTGATAATTATCTTATAGTCTTAAATAGGAAAGCGTCAATGTAACATAGCTATGTATCGGCGCTTTGGCGCGGTTTTTTCATTGCGAATATACTGCTTTTGTTGGAAACTGCGCGTACATCATCTACAGGAGAAGTATCCAATGGAATATCGTCGTCTCGGCTCAGCAGGAATGAAAGTTAGCGTTATTTCTTTCGGAGGCTGGCTGAATTTTGGTGAAGGTGTAATGGCCGAAGAATTAGCCGGCCAATTAATAACCACCGCCTATGATCAGGGAATCAATTTTTTTGATATTGCAGATATTTACCGCAAAGGCGAAGCCGAAACGCAAATGGGTAAAATTCTGAAACAATTCCCACGCCAAAATCTTGTTATCTCATCTAAAGTGTTTTGGCCGATGAGTGATAATGTGAACGATCGCGGCCTTTCGCGCAAACATATTATGGAAAGCATCGACGCTTCGCTAAAACGTATCGGCACAGATTATTTAGATATTTATTTTTGTCACCGGCACGATCCCGAAACAACCGCGCTGGAGGTTGCCCGCGCAATGACAGATCTTATTCAGCAAGGAAAGATATTGTATTGGGGAACCTCGGAATGGACCGGGCAGGAAGTTCAGGAAGTGTGCGATGTTTGCGAAAAATATCATCTCTATAAGCCGCAAACCGATCAGCCGCAATATTCGTTAGTACATCGCAAACGTGTAGAACAAACTTTGTTGCCGGTAACGAAAAAAGAAGGCATGGGGCTGGTTGTGTGGTCTCCGCTGGGACAAGGCTTTTTAACTGGAAAATATGACGGCGGCATACCAGAAAATACTCGGCTGGGCCGGGAAAAATGGGCGCAGGAACGTTTCTTTCAAGGCGACCTTGCAGAGCGATCGCGCAAACTGCAGCCGATTGCCGATGAAATGAGCATAACTCGCGGGCAGCTGGCGCTGGCGTGGATATTACATGAGCAGGGTGTTTCCAGCGCAATTACTGGGGCAACCCAAAAAGAGCAATTACTGGAAAATGTGAAAGCCGCGAATATTACGTTATCAGAGCAAACTCTTGCGCAATTAAACGATTTATTTAATCCTGCGCTGGAAAGCGAATAATCGCTTCAGTAGGTTAAAAACACAGGTTTCATCAAAAAAAAGCAGACGGGAGAAATACCCTCGTCTGCTTCATTGTATCTCAGAAAAACTGCGGCCAGTTTCGCTTACGCTGGCTTTACTTCAGCGGTAGCGCCACCTTCAACCAGTTTTTTCATCATAACTTCGGCGTCTTCTTTAGAAAGAACCGATGCGTTTACAGTTTTGGGAGCGCCTTCAACTACGGCTTTGGCTTCGCCCAAACCCAAGGAAGTTAATTCGCGGACCACTTTAATAACATTCACTTTTTTGGAAGCGTCGGCAAGGCCGGTTAAAATAACATTAAATTCGGTGGGAGCTTCTTCAACAGGAGCAGCGCCAGCGCCGCCTACGGGTGCAGCCATAACCATCGCGGGCATAGCCGCGGCGGCGGAAACGCCCCATTTTTCTTGAAGTTCTTTTGTTAATTTTACCAGATCGAGAACGCTCAATTTTTCAATCTGTTCAATAATTTCATCTACTGTAGCCATTGAAAGAACCTTTCTGACGAGTGTATCGTATTGTTGTTTTGTGTTTTGGCGGACTTTTTGCCCATAATAAACCTTATACGGCAAAAGACCGGGCGGTTAAAATGCGCCGCCTTGTTTTTCCGCGTAGTTACGCAGAACCCCTACCAGATCGCGAATGGGAGCCGACAATAAACCATGTGTTTCCTGTAAAGGGCCAATTACCGAGCCGACAACCTGACCGCGCAACTCTTGTTTGCCGGGAACTTTAGCAAGTTCTTCAATATCTTGCGCCGAAAGTTTTGCAGCTTTCATCGCGCCGGATTTGATGGAAATAGTTTTTACTGTTTTCATCAAATCAACCAATACTTTGGCGGGTCCTGTTTCATCTCCATAACCGATGATTATTGCGGTCGGCCGATTCAGCGAATCTGCGTCTATTGCAACACCGGCTTTTTTGCCGGCAATGCGAAGCAGTGTATTTTTAACGACCTGAACATCCAATCCTTCCGAACGAAATTTCTTTCGCACGCTGATTTGTTCTTTCATATTCATAGCCTGTGTTTCTATCAACACAACTGCAGTAGATTTGCTCAGCTTTTCGCTCAGCTCATCAATAATGCCCTCTTTTTGTTTTGTTGGCATTGCTGGTCTCCTCCTTTCTGACTGATGATGTTCATGTTTCGGAACATTTTTCCCCATTATGACAGCGCAAAAAAATACCCCTGCGCACAGCGCAAGGGCAGATTATATAATAGAATCGTTGCCGATTTATGTACATAAACAAACTGCGCCTCGACAGGCAACACCTATAATTAAGCTGATTACAGCGCCTGTGGTCACTGGCATATATTCCTAGTGTTCAGTATATGGCGCAACGGCTGGATTTGTCAAATTCTGGGAGTAGCAAAAATGTGGGACTGCAGCCAAAGCCGCTTTACCGTATTTACATATTGCTCTTGTGACTTTTCTCTATGAGAAGATATGATTGCAAAATGTGTCAACATATCTCCGTCGGAGAACATCAATTACATGCTTCTACTGGAATACAGATATTTGCGCTCTGCACATCATTGATTTCTCCCTGTGAGGCTACCGGAAAAGATGGTTCCAGTTGCTGCGCTTTTGCGTCCGCCGCCAGCAGCAACCCAAATCGCAGCAGAAACATTGGGTATGCTGAAAATGAAGTTGCCGTTGATTTTGGGGGAACCATCTCAAATAAACATCCATGTACCCCGCTTTCTGCCAATATGTATGTTAAATATTTACTCGGTGGAAATACCACATTCAGTACAGCAGTTGATTCGTTGCATCCTGCGCTTGAGCCATAAATGGTATCCCACCCACTTTCCGGTCCACCTGTATATGGCGGACCAATCATCACATGTAAAATGGAAGCAGCGGTCATTTGTACGGAAATAGTAACATGCTCGATATCCGGCACATCTCTGGTGATAACCTGTTTCCCATCTGCAGACACAAACTGCCACACATCTGTCAAAAATATTTCAAAAATAAAATATTCATGAGAAATATGTGGTGGAGAAAAGCCAATTGAACCAACAGAATAGGTTATCGTGGAAAGATTCAAGACCCGGCGCATGGTCACCTGATAAGGAGTTGAAGCAACGAAGGAGCCTGCGCCATCCGGAATATGCGAGCCGGGCTGCGCAGTCATGCTCCACACCGTGCCCGGACCGATTGGCTCTGACTGCATCAGGGAAAGGATCTGACCTTGTTTTGATGGCAGCAGATCTGATAGTGTTTCATCCATTGCAATGTAGATCGGAA
>JAKAOI010000144.1:5367-6420 GCA_021812265.1 Chloroflexota bacterium
GATCTTGAGATTGAATGGCATTCTGTTCCCATTGCAGAGAACAGGTAAAAGCGGGAAATCCTGCAGCCAGTAATTGAATGGTATTCTCTCCATTCCGAGGATAAAAAACTATTGGGAAAAAAGTGGGAAGTGATATATGCTGTGAGGTATTGAACACCAGCATCGCCGGCGCAACATTTGTATCTACAATAGCGCCATTGGGTTCAGGTGTACCCACAATGATAGCTCCGTCATTTTGTCCCGTCGCAGAAGTTGCGACAGGAGTTGCAGAAGCAGGGACGAAATTGTGCAGCGACACAGCCACAATACCACTTATCAACATGACTGTGACAAAAACAAAACTGATTTTCTGCAAGATGGACAGTTGGCTCAGTTTTTTTATCAGAGTATGGAAAATATGCATGGAATTGATATCCTCCTTATTAATCATGAGTGTTCTTTGTTAACAGGATAGGCCATTGGCTGTATTTCTGAGATCGTATGCTGAATCATTACATTTTGTTGTGTTTGTGTAACTGTAACGGGGGAGGTGGGTATAACATGTGGTGTTGCAGCCATTGGGTGTGCGACAACTCCCAAAATTAATGCGGTAAGACCGCTCCATATGCCTGTGCGAAGCGTTCTGATGAATCCTGTACGCAAAACATTACCCTTTTGGTCCTTTCCTGCGCCACATGTGTGGCGCACTGTACACACAGCGAAACCCGCTGCTGATTTCCTCTTCAAGGTGTTTTTTCCTTCTTATATGAAACAGGAAAACGAGATGTTTTGGGGGAATGATATCGCCTGTTTGCTCATCGTGAGCATAGCAGAGATATGGATTCTTTGACCATATCTTAACAGATTCGATTCCGAATGTCAAGCAGGGAGGCGTCAAAGAGAGAACAAAAATCACAGATAAGCGAATGGAAAGACAAGAGCTGGATACCGAGAATGAGTGTGACAAAAGAGTTGGCGCCACAGAAAGTGGACTGCATGCGCTTTGACCCAATTCGCAACGGTTCGCTGATCAATTCCCAGATAACGAGCAGTCCATCTACATATATCGCAACG
>JAKAOI010000145.1 GCA_021812265.1 Chloroflexota bacterium
TCTTGGCCACAATGGCAATGTTTGCGGCTGTTTTGGCTTTGTAGCGCCAGATGCGGGTGTTGCTGTTGGGTTTGCCGCCGGTGTTTGTGTTGGGCGCGCTGTTGCTGTTTGTGTCGGCGGGACACCGGGTGTCCCCGTAGCGGTAACTTGTGGCGTTGCAGTTGCTGCCGCTCTGGAAGTCGCTGTTGGTGTAACTGTCGGAGCTTGTGTAAGAGTAACTTGCGCCGTCGCTTTCAACGTTGACGGAACCGGACCGGAACAAGTATTTATCGGGCTGACCGCAGTAATAAGAATATTTTCGGCAGATGCGCTGGCCGGCGTTGTAACCGCGCCGCTTAATGTGCCATCGGCGGCGGAAGTAATGGTTCCCAATACGGCGGAACATCCGTTGCCGCCGGCCGGGCCATAAAGAATTTGTACAACTGTGCCTCCGGGCAGCCAATTTGCTCCGGTTATAGCAATCTGCTGTCCGCTTTGCGCCTGTGAAGGCACGCTGAGCGTTGGGCCGGCCGAGCTTAATTCTTGAAATGAATTAACTGACTGTAACCCGGCAGAGGAAATATTTCCTCCAAACGCGCATACCGGATAGGTTCCAGTCGCCAAAGACGGCCACGGGAAACTGATTTGCACGGATCCTGAGGCGTTGGCGGCGCCTGCCGCTCCATTAATCGGCACGGCGCTTGCGCATCCGCCCGATGCAGATCCGACACTCACACTGATTGTTTGCCCCGGAGTAATATTATCTGCAGTGACAATAACGGCAGCGCCTGCCGGGCCTTCCGGCGGATTAGGAGAGCTGATGGTTAGTGATGGATTGCCACCGCCGGCGCCACCCCAAATAACAAAACCATACGCCGAATGATTCAGCCCTGCTGTAAAGATAACAATCAGCGCTATAAAGAAAGCAGCAAAAAGTTTTCCAAATAGGTATGCATACCCTTTGCGGCTGCTTGTAATAGGTGTAAATAATGTATTGTGTGTTTGCGAAGCCACAAACTCCCCCTGCTTTCTTGCTAATATCGTAGCCTGAAGATAACATGAATACTGACTCATCGTCAAACGAAATAGGTATATTAGGCCTTTTATAAGTTTTTGCGCGTCATACACTAAATCCATGTTGTACATTCCCTGTATATTTGATAGTGTGAAGGTTATCAGTGTCTTGTATAATATTATATCGCAGTGTTTCACTTATTGGCGTACAGTAGCCGCATATACTTATTGATTGAAAAGAATAGGAGCAAAATGCAATGCTGCAATATCGTTCTTATGCCTTTGGAAAAAACCATTGGCGCATTGACCCCGATCTTCGCGCAATATTGGGGATATATTGGCCGGAATATGTTCGGCGTATGCAAGAATTGGATCAATTTGGCGCTTTTGCCGGCGGGCAGGCTTATGAAGCGGCGTATGCAATAGACCGCAGCGCAGCTCCGGCGTTTTTAATGCATGATGTAGATGGCGCACGGGTAGATCGCGCGCTGCTGCATTCCTCGCATATGGATATTCTGCGGGAAACGGCTCGTATTAACCGCGCGCCATATGAGGGTGGTTCGTGGATGGAGCATTTTACCTTCGGGTACTTATTGGCGGATCCGGGGTTATATTGTTCTTTGATAGTTACCAACCAAACAGTATATATTATTCATAAATATGCGCAGGAGCATAAAAATTGGGTAGAGCCGCTGCTTTCGGGGACAATGTGGGGCGCTACATGGATGACGGAATCTCAAGGGGGCAGCGATTTAGGCGCAAACACAACTACCGCTGAGGCAGGGGAATCGGGCTGGATATTAAACGGAGAGAAATATTTTTCCAGCAACGCCGGCTTAACGGATTTGGCGGTTGTTTCGGCTCGGCCAGTTGGCGCGCCTGCCGGCCCCAAAGGTATAGCGCTGTTTTTGGTTCCGCGGCTGCGTAAAAATGGTGAATTGAATTTTTATGTGCGCCGGCTGAAAGAAAAAAGCGCAACCCGCGCCGTTCCTTCCGGCGAAGTAGAATTTCACCAAAGTGAGGCGTGGTTGGTCGGCGAACCGTCGGCGGGCATTTACTATACATTAGAAATGCTTACGGTGTCGCGTTTGGCAAACGCCATTGGCGCCATGGGGATAGCCCGCAAAGCATATTTCGAGGCAAACGAACGCGCCTTGAAACGCACTGCGTTTGGCAAACCAATTTGTGAGCATCCGCTGATGCGCCGGGATCTTACCGATATTGCTGTAAGAAACGCCGCCGGAATGGCGCTTACTATGCGGGCAATTGCCGCATTTAACGCTTCGTGGCAATCTGCGCCGCCCTATACGGCAGATTATCACTATGCAAGATTTCTGTCGCATTTAACGAAAAACCGCACTGCAGATCATTCTGCGGCTGTTACGCAACTTGCTATGGAAATTTTTGGCGGCGTGGGCTTCTTAGATGAATACGCTATTGCCCGCTGGCATCGCGAAGCGTTGATTACTCCCATTTGGGAAGGAACCGGCAATATTCAGTCACTGGATATGCTGGAAGCAATGCAGAAAAAGCAGGCTCACGAGCCATTTTTGGCGGAAATGATTCCTATTTTAGAATCGCATGGCGGCAATATCGGCAAACGAGTGGCCGAGCAGGTTTTACAGTCGGTTCAAACAATGAAAGGCTTCTCTGAAACAGAGGCGCAGTGGCGCAGCAAAGAATTGCTGAATTGTTTTGCCGACGCCGCGCAAACCGCGCTGCTGTATGA
Organism: Chloroflexota bacterium; assembly: GCA_021812265.1. GTDB lineage: Bacteria > Chloroflexota > Ktedonobacteria > Ktedonobacterales > JACDGC01 > JAJYBV01. The sequence continues at coordinate 2,723 of JAKAOI010000145.1, forward strand.
ATTAGCCGATTCCGCAGGCGAACGTTACGCCCAAATTGCCGAACTGTATGCGCAACGGTTTTGTTTTCACGCTGATTATCCCGCGTGGGCAATTACCGCAAAATCTGTTTGGTCGTATGATCCGGATGCAAACACTGCGCAATAACATCTCCGGCCCAAGCCGACGCAAGCCCGTACATCCGCTCGCACTAAAGGGACGGCGGCTTTACGGGCTATTCTGTAATGTTATACATAGTTATATACAAAAGCGCCAAATCTATGCTACAATGCCGAGTATATCCTATATATTTTATGATATAAAAATCTGATGGCGAAATAACACGTGGGCGTGTTTGTTTCTCTTTCGGAAGGTTTCTTTGGCATTGATATAATTTTTGCGCGTTTATTCCGTTCGGATTTTCGCTTGAACTGTACTATGGCAGCGCCCGTATGGCGCCGGCAAAAAGAAGCCGGGAGCATTCCAATTCTCTCGCGCAAGAGACCGCCGCCCCTGACGTATCCCCGCTGCGCCGTCACAAGCAAAAATTCCATCCGTATATCAGCGCATCTTGAAATTTCCCAAATGGGAGGAATATATGGCGACACGTGTCGTAGTTACTGGTATTGGGATGGTTACATCTCTTGGAAATGACACAAATTCATCGTGGAAGGCGATTAAGGAAGGTAAATCGGGCATTCGCAGCATCGAACGCTTCGATTTAACGGGGCATGGTGTGACCATTGCCGGCGAAATACGCGATTTTGATGTATCAAAATATATGGATCGCAAAGAGCAGCGCCGCAATGATCCGGTTGTCGGCTATAGTGTAAAAGCAACAATGGAAGCGCTGGAACAATCGGGTTTAGATGTAAGACAAAATGCGGATGACGTCGGAGTTGTTATTGGATCGGGGATTGGTGGGCTGACAAGCTGCCATGAACAGTTTAGAAATCTGTTTGATAAGGGACCGGATCGTATCAGCCCATTTTTTATTACTCAAGATATTATCGATATTCTCTCCGGATATACCGCCATTCTTACCGGCGCCACCGGGCCAAATTTCTCGCCGGTTTCGGCTTGCGCCACCAGCGCGCATGCAATTGGAGAATCATTTGAAATCATCCGGCGCGGAGACGCAAAGGCGATGATATCCGGCGGCGCCGAGTGCGCAGTTACCCCCATTGGCATTGCCGCTTTTAATAATATGCACGCTTTATCCCGCTATAAGGGAGATCCGGCAAAGGCCAGCCGACCGTTTGACGCGCAGCGCGATGGCTTTGTTATGGGTGAAGGCGCCGCTACCTTAATTTTGGAAGATTTAGAATTTGCGCAGGCGCGCGGCGCTGTAATATACGGCGAAATTATTGGCTATGGCACTACCGCCGATGCCCACCATATTACCGAACCTGCTCCTGAAGGGCTTGGCCTTCAAAAGGCCATTCGCCGTGCGTTGCAAAAAGCCGGTCTGCGACCGGACCAAATAGATTATATTAACGCGCATGGCACATCTACCCCATTTAACGATCGCAATGAAAGTATTGCGATTAAAAAAGTGTTTGGTGAACACGCCTACAAACTGGCTGTCAGCTCCACAAAATCAATGATCGGCCATACACTGGGAGCCGCGGGCGCTATTGAATCGGCTGTCAGCATGCTTTCTCTGCGGGAAAATATTTTGACGCCCACTATTAATCTGGAAAATCCCGATCCGGAATGTGATTTGGATTATGTTCCAAACGCTTCTCGCAAAGCCGACCTTCACTATGCCATGTCTAATTCAATGGGATTCGGCGGGCATAATGTCGCGCTGGTGTTCCGCAAATGGGAAGAATGATGAGGAATTTCCGATAGTATGTCATCTAAGGGATCAAATCAGGATTGGAATGGAGAATCTGCCCAGCCGCCCAGCTTGGCAGATCAGGTTGTGCAACTGGCCGACGCCATGCTTGGCTCTAATGTAACGGAACTGGAGTTAACCGATGGGGATATTAGAGTTTATTTAAAGCGCGCGCCGGTATATACTACTGCCGTTCCGTTTAACCAAAACGCAGATAATCAGCAGGCTCGATCGATAAAGTCAGAGCCTGCCGCCGCGGAAATGACGCTTGCGGTGATGGCGCCGCTTACAGGTGTATTTTATGATGCGCCGTCACCGGCATCACCGCCGTATGTTCAAGCCGGTGATATTGTGCAGCCGGGGCAAGTGGTGTGCATTGTAGAGGCAATGAAAGTTTTTAATGAAATAAAAACCGAAATCGGTGGAATAGTTGTCGCCACAGTGCCTAAAGCCGGCCAGTTGGTGAAAAAAGGCGATCCCCTTGTTCAGTTAAAACCATTTTAACGCCAAGCGGTTTTGTGTATGAATAATCACGTATTAAATGGGGTTATCCCCATTAACAAAGACAAGGGCGTAACTTCACACGATGTTGTCGCCAAAGCGCGGCGTATTTTACATGAAAAACGAATAGGTCACTCCGGCACGCTGGATCCTCTGGCGTCTGGAGTGCTTCCTTTATTTATTGGATTTGCGACCCGCGCGATAGAGTTTGCTGCAGATGGCGGCAAAGCGTATAGAGCAACACTGTGTTTGGGAGCCGAAACAACAACATATGACGCCGAAGGTGAAATATTGTTTGAACGGCCTGTCAGCAATGCGATTGACGCCGCTTTGCTGCAATCTGTTTCGGCGCAATTTATCGGTGATATTTTGCAAGTTCCCCCAAAATATTCTGCGCTAAAAATACAGGGCAAGCGAATGTATGAGTTGGCTCGCGCTGGTGTTGATTTTGCGCCGAAGCCTCGCCCCGTGCATATCGACGCCATTACCATAGTTTCTGTGCGTTTACCGGAAGTGGTTATTGATATTGAATGCGGTTCCGGTGTATATATACGCTCTTTTGCTCACGATATTGGCGCAATAGTAGAAACGGGCGCGTTTTTGCAAAATTTGGAACGCACCCGATCGGGTCCTTGGAAATTGCAAGACTGTATAACATTAGAGGAACTGGCGGCAATAGCGGAAACCGAGCAGCTGCGCGATAGTATTTTTGCCGCAGATACTTGTATGACGCATTTGCCGGCGGCAATTATTGCAAAAGATTCGGCCCGGCGGCTGCTTCAGGGATTGCGTTTATCAATGAAACTGGTTCAGCCATCCGGCGTGTTGCGTGTGTATACCTGCGAGGGAGATTTTGTGGGAATAGCGCGGTACGATACCGAGATGGAGCTGTTAACGCCAGTGAAAATGATGCTTTACGAAAATATTTAATCAGTTAATCAACTCGGTTGAGGGATTGCGCGGCATAATGCGTGACTACCCGCATATCTTGCTTAAGAGCAGAGGCGCTGCCTTTGCTCTTTTTTTATTTCTGGTACCGCCCAATGCCCAAACATCTCTATTAAACTAAACGCGAAGTGGAATAATATCCGGCGTTTCTTTGGGCGGCTCAATAAAAGAACCGCAAGAGTGGACAAAAGTCAGGAAGAAATGGGAGGTCCTAGACAAATGGGAGGGAGAATTTTCGGGGGTGGGGATGGGGATGAAAGCAGGCGGGAAGCGGGATAGAGGGGATAGGAGGATGTAGAGGGGAGAGGAAGTGGAGAAGTGAGACTTGACAAAGGGCAAAGGATGTGTGATAATGAGAGGGCGTTGAGAGACGCGGCACATGAACAAGTGAAGACGCAAGGTGTAAAAAGAGCAAA
>JAKAOI010000001.1 GCA_021812265.1 Chloroflexota bacterium
TGCAACCTCTGGCTCAAGCCGACGCAAGCCCGTACATCCGCACGCCCTGAAGGGACGGCGGCTTTATGGGCTATTCTATAACGCTGGGCGCATCTGCTGCTTATGCGCTGCCTTCAAAGTTCCATCTGATTTTGCAGCGCCTGCCCATACCGAATTACTATGCGACAAAACCGCAATATTGCCGCGGAAGACTCTAGTTCCCACTCCTCGGCCACAACATCATCGGTATTATTCAATGGGAAGGCGCGCATAAGCGCATGTAAAACACGCATAATATCTTCGCGGTCATTTTTATCCATATATCCTTCACGGTACAATTGCGCAACCATGCATAGTGCGGCTTCAATTTCACGCTTGGCTAAATCTAGCCGTTCGGAGCCTTTTGTTTTCTTTGAAGAGCTTTTAGAGGATTTTTGCTGAGGTGTTCTTTGGGAAACAGATTGATTTATTGGTGTTGGCGTCTTAGATATTCCTGTGACCGTTTCATCATAGGAAACGCCCAATTTTAGTAATAAATCTCTAAGTTCTTTTTCCCACCGCTTCATATTATTTCCCTCTTTGTTTTATTTTGAGTAAGACTTTTTACTTATATCAAAATTAGTTTTGCGCAGATATTGCCAAAAACCGAATATATTTCGGATTCTTAGCGCAAAAAAGATCGCTCCCTGTGCGATCCTAGCTGTTACAGCTTTAGCGCAAAGTCTCTACAATTTTTAAGAGAAGGAACTGTGAACTTCTCTCTTGTATCGAGGAGTAGATATATACTTGCCGGCTGAGTTATTTTAGCCGAATCTCCTCAGTTTTGTCTATCCATAACACACGCTGCGCAGCGCATATTCCCTAACATCACACATCAGACAAAATTCTGTCGGAAAAATTATTAGTGTGATATTTAGGAACCGTCTTCATTAACAAATATTTAACCGAGACTATGATAGCATGAATTCTGCGCCATGTCGATAACTTTTTTTACGCTTTCGCAAGTTGACTATCACAATGACGATATATTTTTTCGTTTAGGCAAAATTTCTTCAATGAAACGCTTCTATGAAACGGCTATAATCAAGCGAGCAGCTTTATAAGATGATGGCGCGCAGTTTATTACGTGATACGCTGCCCAAAAGTAATTACATTTGGCTGCATTGAATGGGATGTATTCGATTCATCCGCAACTCTGGAAACAGCAATGTCATATAACTCCTCAGTCGCCAAGCCTTGCGATACAACTAAATTTTTTAAGGATTTTACCATTGCGTTTCCATCTGTAGATAAAAGGACGCCTAGCCTGCCGCCATGCTTGCCAATGGGAACTTCAATCTTTTTAACTGAAATATTGCTAATTCCTCTGCTATTCAACATATCGGGGATTTTATCTGCGATATATGGATCGATACCGCGCAGTTGAAAGGTTTGCAAAAACCAATTTCCCATCATCGTTTGGTATGGACCGCCATTGCGCAGCGGCAGCGCTTCAACGGATTCTATCCATCCGCCAATATTGGTTACGCGAACCATCTCATCAACAACATGCGGCCATGCGACGGCAGGTATTCCCGAAAAAAGCAGCCGCATATGCACATAATCAAAACTATGCTCCGAAAAATTGAGTGATTCGGTTACATTGCCAATTTGGAAATGATAATTAGGCGGGCGTTCATCAGAATAGGTAACCGAACCTTCCGGAGGCTGAACCAAATCAACCCCAAAAACCTCTGCTTTGGGAAACGCTTTGGCCATTTCAATGCCCCAACGCCCAGTTCCGCTGCCAATATCCAAAATGGCGTGGGGATTATGTATTGGCGCCGCATAATTGCCGCGCATCGCCAAACGCAGTACAAAATGTTGAAAATCTAATCGATTCATCTCCTCAAAATCGACTGGTAAACTATAGTGAGAATTGCGGATAAATTTTCGGCCAAACGCATGTTCAAACTGTGGATCACTGGTTGCGACTGTTTTTGAAGTTGGTTTTTTTCGTTTCCAAAACATACTTGATTTCCTTTACCAAAACATGTGATTGAGAAAAAAACGAAATAATTTTAAGTCATTAGGTTCAGTATACTGTTTTGGAAGCAAAGATTCAAGCGCATTTTGAAAGCTATCAAGCGCCAATTGCGTCTCGCGGGCGTTTGGCCGCTTTTTTTGCTGAAACTGAAGCGGCTTGCCGAACCGCACGATAATCTTTTTGCGCAAATAAACATCATGAGATCCGATAATTGCTGCCGGAACAAGAGGCGCGCCCGATTGAATTGCATATAACAGCGCGCCGCGTTTTAAAGGCAGCCGTAGTTTGCCTTCTTCAACACCCAGCGCGCCTTCAGGAAATATCAGCAATGAATTGCCCTGCCGAAAAATTGCGGTGTGGATGTTTTCCAGCCTGCGCAGAGTTGAAATTGAGCCGCCATCAGGAACATCACGCGCTAAATCTTCAGCCAATTCCTTAAGATCTTTTCGTTGCAGTTCTGCAGCGCGTATAACCGCTTTTTCCTCTTTCCATAAGCGATCAATCGGAATTACTCCACCGACAGCCCGAATAAGCAGCCGTTTCCATTTCTTATTGAATAATGTGCGCGCGTCACCCAATATATATATAAACGGAGCGCCCGGAGCAATCGATAACAGCAGAAATGGGTCAATGTGATTTAAATGATTGGGAGCAATTATTGCAGGACCAGTCGGAATATTTTCCGGATTTTCAATGGAAACGCTAAAAAGCATATTGATAAACAAACGGATAAAAAATCTGCGCGCCAAACCGCTGATTTTATGATCACCTTCTCCATTAGGAATCCGATCTAAATTTGCAAATACTGCGTTGTACGTAGATTGCGCAGCCGGATTTCTGGCAGCTTGCAATCCTTCTCTTGCGCGTTGAATAACACTTTCGGTTAGTGTGGGCAGATCAGGGGTAACAGTATTTTGTGGATTCACCTTATTGCTGTCTGTTTTCATATCAGGAACTCATCTTTGGGCGCTGATGGGCATTTGAATCGGAAAATTTCACGCAAGAAAAAGCTATGGATAGATAAAATACTATCTCTATAAGAGCAAAAAAGCGTTGCCTGAGGGGGATTCCGAAAATGCTGTTTTTATTGTACAATATCTTTGCCTTTACACGCAAAATATTCTATGCTTGCTGTGATTTTTTACTTTGGAACCTGTTCATGGGCAGTCAACAACTGCATAGATTGGCGTTAACAACATAAAGCTGAACACTATCAGCTGATTTTTAAGGTGATTTTTTTTTATTAAATGTCTTGAAAGGCAGATATTGCAGCAGTGACACTGGAAGAATGCTATGATGCGCTAAACCTTGAGTATGGAGCTGACAAAACAGAGATAAAACAAGCATTTATACGGCTTGCTAATCAATGGCGCGCTGATTACCTTGAAAACGCCGATCCCGCTCGAAAAGATCTGGCAGACGCACATTTGCGCACGTATATCTTGGCTTATAAAACGTTGCTGAAACATGTAGCCCCTACTGAGGGAGACACTATGTCTGATGAAGGATCTCCCGATTGGATAAATTGGCCGCAATCGAGCACAACACCATGGGTTTTTCCATTAAAAGTAACATCTCACACACGAGCTTTCGACGGACCAGAAGGTTTTATTGGTATATTAGTAGGATTTATTGGCATGATTGTATTATCAGGAACATTAAAAGTGAATAATCCTATATGGGGATTCATTGATTTTGTGGTAGGAATGTTGTTTATAACTTTGGCTGGCGTCTTGTTACTGCATAAAAAAACAGGTTAAATCGCAGATTGTTCCAAAAATAGTACTAGGACTTTCGCTTGAAAGAAAAACACATGGTTCTCGTATCTGCAATAAAGGGAGTTCTGGGATGTCACCAGAACCCCGTACAAGGGGCGGCGCCCCTTGTATATCCCCGATTTTCCATGCTGCAGCGAAAGTCCTGAGTACATTATATTTTTCATAGTTACAAAAATGTTGCAGCCAAGCGTGTTTTTGTGTATACTTAATATGTCACAGCAAAAATCTCGTATATGCCCGGGAATTGGCTTGGGCGTTTCTACCGGATCACCGGAATGATCTGACTACGAGAGAAGCGCGTCTTAGGGTTCCGTGTTTTTAGCAAGCGATAACAACGCCAAATGTTTCGCGAAAGCAATAGCGGTGAAATTATATAAAATCAGCGGTGTCTTTCATTATTGTAAAATATATAAGCAAGATATGCCGCAAAATACAATATATCACCAATAAAACAAGAACAGACTGGACCGAGCGGCGCGAATGAACTATATACGTGGCCCTGCTGAAAAGGCCGATCTTTTCTGGACGAAATAACGCTTTGCGCCAATGAAACGGAAAAGAAACAGATAGAGTTCATGACACCACAGGGATAAAAACCCAGATGGCAGGTTCTCCTCGATGAAACTACTATATCTTGCTAATCTTGCCGGGAAGTATGCGCGAAACTGCAGCTTGCGCCGCACTGCGCGGCGTTCAAACAGTGGTGGCAAATTTATTTTCTGAACAGGAGCATGTGAACCATCATGGCTGTTTCTCCAACAACGCCGGAAGTATCCACTTCCCAAGGTTCCTGGCTTTCCCGCTTTTTTAATCCCGCTTTGCGCGGCAGCTCTCATCGCATTGAATTTATTGCTGGCCTCACCACGTTCGTTACCATGTCTTACATCATTTTTGTGAACGAACAAATTTTAAGTGTTACTGGTTTAGATCCGGTTGCGCTAACCATCGGCACCATTCTTTCTGCGGCTATTCCCACATTAATTATGGGATTTTGGGCAGATCTTCCATGGGCGTTGGCGCCGGGTATGGGGTATAACGCTTTGTTTGCCTTCACGGTAGTTTCACAAAACCATTTTCCGGTAAAAGCAGCCTTGGCGCTGGTATTTTTAGACGGCCTCATGTTTACTATTGTTGTTGCCGGCCCTTGGCGCTCCCGTATTATTACTGGTATACCCTTAAATTTGAAGCTGGCCGCCGGCGCTGGCATCGGTTTGTTTATAGCCTATATCGGCTTGATTAATTCCGGTGTTGTTGTTCTTAGCGGCTCCGGCCCCGCGTTGGGATCCTTTAACAGCGCCAGCGTTACGGTAGCGTTTATTGGGTTAGTGTTAACCATTGCGCTGTTGGCGTTTCGTGTCCGCGGCGCATTGCTGATTAGCATTTTAGGAACGTCGGTTATTTCCTATGTTGTTGGCAAGTTTAACACCGGCGCCGGCGCGCAACTTGGTGTTTCTGCGCTGCCAACCCAGTTAAACGGTTATATTGCCTCACCCGATTTCGGACGATTTTTCGCAAAAGGCGCTTTCCAGATGGATTTTGGCGCTTTATTTAACGGAAATATTGCCGCCAGCGCGATTATATTGTTTTTCTTAACATTTTTGATTACCGATATGATGGATTCACTGGGCACCTTCAGCGGATTAGCGACAAAATTGGGTATACTCGACGAAAAGGGCAATTTCCCCGGTTTCGGCAAAGCGTTTTTTATAGACGCTGCGTCCGGAATGTGGGGAGCAATAACCGGAAACTCTACCATCGCAACGTTTATTGAAAGCTCTTCCGGGGTAAGTGAAGGCGGAAAAACCGGCATTGCTTCGGTGTGGACTGCTTTCTTCTTCCTTTTAGCGCTGTTTTTTGTTCCGCTCGTTGGTTTGGTTCCAACTGTAGCTACCACTCCCGCGCTGGTAGTGGTGGGCTATTATATGATTGAGCCGATTGTAAAAGTAAATTTTTCCGACCCAACCGACGCAATTCCCGCCTTTTTGGCGCTGTTATTTATGCCCCTGACATATTCTATTGCGAATGGTATGTTTGTCGGCATTGTGTCTTATGTTGTATTAAAACTGGTCACCGGTAAAGTAAAAGATATCAGCGTTACCATGTGGATATTTGGAATCCTATTACTGGCTTCACAAATATTAAACGCTGTTGTCGGCATATAGCTGACCGATTTTGCACATGGCCGATGCGCGCCTGCACAGGTATACTCTCGTTCAGGCGCGCATTTTGCGTGAAACACGCATATATTTCCGCGAATAACAGGAAGACCTGAAACACCATGTGGTATAGTGTTAGTGGTCTTTGCGCATTCCGGCAGAATAACCAAAACATTCGCAGAGACCTGAGCGTAAGCAAAGCATAGAGCAGACGCGCAGGAGGCAGCTGGCCTCCTGACGGGGCTTGGGTGTTCCCAAACTCCCCTGATTCTTTTTTCATGCTCAGGGATCAAAGAAAAGTTGGTTATTCTGAAAAAAGTGACGTAGAAAATGATTTTCCGGTTGTTTGTTCTCATTGCCGGTATTGCGGGCGACCACCGTGCAAGAGCAATCACGGGGTAAGATGTCAGTGTATTGAAGGTTGAAGCAGGCTAAGCATGATGTTTGAAGATGAAGATATTGAGCATCCGCATGAAGAGTGCGGTGTATTTGCGATTTACGCTCCTGAACGAGATGTTGCGCGCGCGGCGTATTTTGGGTTATATGCGTTGCAGCATCGTGGGCAGGAAAGCGCCGGAATAGCGGTAGCCGATGGCAAGGCAATCTTTTCATTTAAAGAAATGGGGCTGGTCAATCAAGTTTTTGATGAACATGTTATTGCGTCCTTAAAAGGGCATATAGCCATTGGCCATACAAGATATTCTACAACCGGCGGAAGCATGATTTGCAACGCTCAACCTTTATTGGCGGCTGATGAGCAGTTGGGGCAGTTTGCGTTGGCGCATAATGGAAACTTGGCCAACGCATCCGCGCTTCGCGCCCGGCTGCTTCGGATGGGCCAGCAGTTTGAATCAACCAGCGACAGCGAAATTATTTCAGCGATGATTCTTCGCGCTGATGGAGCCACCTTAGCCGAACGAGTGACGCATGTTGCGCCGTTTTTATCTGCCGCGTACAGCTTAGTGCTTTGTTCCGTTTCGGAGGTGATTGCCGTGCGCGATCCCTACGCCGTGCGGCCATTATGTTTGGGAAAAATTGATGACTCGTGGATCGTTGCTTCGGAAACGTGCGCGCTGGATATCCTTGGCGGTCAATTTGTCCGAGAAATTGCGCCGGGCGAAATGCTTGTAATAGACGGCGCAGGAGAAAGCGGGCTGCATTCCTTCCATGTGGCAGAGCCGATGCAGCGAGCGGGCTGCCTTTTTGAGCATATTTATTTTTCCCGACCAGACAGCCAATTAGGAGCCGGCTCGCTTTATTCTTCCAGGCAGCGCATGGGTGTAGCTTTGGCGCATGAATTTCAGGTTGACGCCGACCTCGTAATTGCCGTGCCCGATTCCGCTATTCCTGCCGCAACCGGATATGCTGCGGCGCGCGGCATTCCTTACGCCGACGGTTTAATTAAAAATCGCTATGTCGGCCGAACATTTATCCAGCCGGATCAACAACTGCGGGAACGCGGCGTGCGCTTAAAATTTAACGCGCTGCCTGATATTTTGCGGGATAAGCGTGTAATTATGATCGATGATAGCATTGTGCGAGGCACAACAACCCGACAGCTAGTGCAACTGCTTCGGCAAGCAGGCGCCGCAGAAGTGCATGTTGGGGTAACATCGCCTCCATTTCGGCATCCATGCTATTTGGGGATTGATGTAGCTCAGTATAATGAGCTGATTGCCTCGCAGCATAATGGAGATGTCGCCAAAATCACACAGGCGATTGCCGCCGATTCGCTTCATTACTTGTCGTTAGATGTGCTGATTGAAGCAACCGGCCTTCCGAAAAACTCTTTTTGTGTTGGATGCTTCACCGGAACCTATCCGGCGCCGATTGTTGAAAATGAAGAGCAATTGCCGATTATCCTGCAAAATAACTGAACGCAGTAAAGGTAACCTGATTCATGAACCAACTGGAACATCTGCTGGACGCTTTTGTGGGGGAAACACATGTAACCGGAATTATTTTAACCGGACGAGATGGTATACCCATTGCGCAATCGCATTCTATCAGTCAGGATGATTCGTTTGCGCCCGCGGCGTACTGCGCCGAAATCATCTATGTAGCCGAACGAATGTCTGCAGAAAATGGAAAAACATCATTCATCGGCGCAATTATCGAACGCTCCGATGAATTAATAGATATTCAACCTTTAGGTGAATACGCTGCGCTGATTGCGCGCATGCGATCTGCTGCGCCGTTGGTTGCATACCGCGAAATGGTTTTAGCTCGCCGCCAGCAGCTGCTTTCGTCTTTGGATGAACTCATGCGCGCATAGTTCCGCATGCAACGGCTTGGAGCCGTAGAATACATACTACTTCAAGAAAGTTTTGCCAAAAAATACTATGAGTAATACCAATCCCATAAATTCTTATGCGTCTGCCGGTGTAGATATAGACGCCGCCGACGCCGCTAAAAAAAGAATCGCAGAATATGTTCGCGCTACCCGCAGACCCGAAGTGTTAACCGAGCTGGGCGGGTTCAGCGGCATGTTTGCGGTAAACCCGCTGAATTTGCGCGAACCGGTGCTGGTTTCATCTATAGATGGTGTAGGCACGAAACTGAAGGTTGCGTTTGCCATGAAAAAATTTGATACAGTGGGCAGGGATTTGGTGTGCCATTGTGTTAATGATATTTTAACCAGCGGCGCGAAACCGTTATTTTTTCTGGATTATTTAGCGCTGGGTTCCATGAATCCCGATGATGTTGCGGCGGTGGTGTCTGGGGTGGCGCAGGGCTGTCAACAAAACGGCTGCGCGCTTATTGGCGGGGAAACCGCCCAAATGCCGGGTTTTTACGTCGAAGGTGAATTTGATTTGGCAGGAACTATTATTGGAGTTGCAGAAAAAGCCTCTATTATTACCGGCGCCGCAATTCAAGAAGGTGATGTGGTTATTGGCCTGCCTTCTGCCGGATTGCACACAAATGGATATTCACTGGCGCGAAAAATTTATGAACAAGAAGATTGGACAACTTTTCGCTCCGAACTGGGCGCTTCTATTGGTGAAACACTGTTACTGCCGCATATTTCTTATCTAAATCCTGTAATGAATATTTTAGATAACACTGAATATCATGCATTAGTCACCGGAATGGCGCATATTACCGGCGGCGGCCTGTTGGATAATATTCCGCGGGTTATTCCTGCCGGGCTTGGGGTAAATTTGCGCGCAGAAACATGGATGATTCCCACGGTATTTTATGATATGCAGCGGCGTTATTCCGTTTCGTGGACAGAGATGGCGCGTGTCTTTAACATCGGAGTCGGATTTGTGATGATTGTGCGCAAAGATTTTGCGGAAACTGCCGCCACGATAATGCAAGCGGCCGACGCGCGAGTAATTGGCGAGGTTGTTTCCCGCGACGATGGCGCGTGTGTGCAGATTGAAGGTTTGGGGTAGATGGAAGAAGATATACACACAAACAGCTCTGTTCCACGCATTGCTGTGCTGGTTTCCGGCAGAGGCTCGAATCTTGAAGCGCTGATACACGCGGTTAAAACGCAGCAGTTGCGCGCAGAAATCGCATTAGTTATTTCCAGCAAAAGTTCGGCGCGCGCTTTGGATATTGCTAAAGCCGCCGGTATACCATGTGAAATTGTTTCACCTGCGCAGTACCCTTCGCGCAAAGAAGAAGGTTTAAAAATAGTTGAGCTGCTGCAAACGTGCGGCGCGCAATTAGCTGTAACCGCCGGTTACTCCCGGATATTTGATCCATGTGTTATTGAGGCGTTTCGCCTGAAGATTATTAATATCCATCCGTCGCTTTTGCCGGCTTTTGCAGGATCTATGGCTCCGGGGCCGCAAAAACGCGCCCTGGAATCCGGCGTTAAGATATCGGGATGCACCACACATTTTATCACCGAAGATACCGACGCCGGACCGATTATTGCGCAACGCGCAGTTCCGGTTATGAATGATGACACCGTTGAAACATTGGCAGATAGAATTCTTGAAGCAGAGCATCAGCTGCTGCCGGAATCTGTGCAGATGGCGCTGGATGGCCGAGTAACAGTAGAAGGCAATAAAACCATAGTAACATCGGAAAGGTCGGTTTATGCGGGCAGTTGATGATCCCACCCCGATATACACAGCAGTGCTGCAAAAACTGCAAATTTGGGGGCCGCTCCCGGAAAGCGATATAACACGCATGTTGAATACATTTCAGTTGGTGACAAATGATTACCGGGAAATGGAGGAATCCGGTTATATTTTGCTGACCTTTTCTGGCGATGAGTATATTTTAGAAATGACCGATCTTGGCAGAATATTTTTAGAGCGCGAAGAACAACGCGCCCCAAAAGACCGATAAGTCAGCGCAAGGCTGTCTGCGCCAAAAGAATATAAATAAACCAATGGTATATTTCTTTCGGCAGGCAGCCTTACGCAATACAGAATATATGCTGCGTGTTACGGCGATACAGTTATGCCCACACCGGAAGATATGCTTGTTTGATCAGAAAGATCTCCGTCATACGCCGCAGTTACCGTGTCAGTTCCAATTTCCAGCATCTGTGTGGTTATGGTGGCGTAACCGGAACTGTTTATAATACCTGCGCCTAATTCCTGCGAACCATCTTCAAAAACTACATCTCCGGTAGGAACGTTGCCGTTGGAAGATTGCACATACGCAGTAAGCGTAACCGATTGCCCCGAACTCGAACCCGATGGAGCCGATGTAATGGCCGTTGAAGTGGAATAAAATACCGGGTCACTGCTTGAACTTGTGTACTGCCAGTTCACATTATCATATCCATCGCCATAACATGGCGCCGTATATGTATGGTTTGGCCCGCTTTCCCAAATAACTGAGCCGCTTTGCTGAATATCAATAAACTTGAATTGTATGGTTGAACAAGCCGGAACGCTCGCCATAACAAACCAAGTTGGATATAATCCCTGATAGGTTATCATAGGGCCGATGGCTGTTGCAGAATTTGCGCTCCAACTGCCCAATTGGCTAACCGAACCGGTTAGATAGATATTATCTCCCGAATTAGTCGGCTGAGCGTTATATACAGTAAAGGTAACCGGAACCAGATGCGCGCTGGCTATTCGTTCACTAAAACTGTTGCTGCAGCCTGCGGATCCGCACACCTGTACCGACGCTAACCCACCGGATCCTAACGGAACAGACGGAACCACAACCTGAACTGAATTTTGTGAAACATTGCTAATAGCGGCGGAATAATGAGATGAGCCAATCGTATACGTTACCGAGTTTATGGAACCCAACCCTTGCCCATCGATATAAGCGGTATCACCGGAATGAACCAGTTCCGGAGCAACACTGCCAATTTCCGGAGAAGCCGGCTGTTGCGCAGTATATTGCCAAACGGAAATTTCATTTGGCTGCAATGTAAACTGCGATACGGGATTATTGCTGCCGGAACCGCTGTTTCCAACCGTAATTGCGCCGCCGCCTTGTATTCCGTTTAATACATCCGAATATTGCCCTGATGGCAGATTTGTATATAATCCGGATATATTGTATCCCGTTGTCGTGTTTTTATTGACGGCAATAACTACCACACTGTTATAAAACTGCCGTTCAAAAATATACACATCGTTATTGATCCAGCGCTGCTGATAGGTTCCATATCCAAGCGCGGGGTTGCTGTGCCGTAAAGCCGCCAAAGCCTGAATAATTTGATACGCAGGAGTTGTTTGGCTGAATCCAGACATCATCGGACGATTATATGGATCTCCGCCGCCACTGGTGTCGTTATGCAAATATTGCTCATCACCATAATACACAATAGGTATGCCGGGCACAGTTAAAGATACCGCCAGCCCCTCGTTTACCGCAAGTTCACTGGGATCGGGGGTTTGTGAACAAGTCGATTCACCGATTCTTTGACAAACTACGGTTTGAAACCGGGACATATCATGGTTATCTATAAATACGCCTTGATCATTCAGCCATGTAAAATTTCCCTGTTCTTGGGTTAAAACGCTGTCCATTTCGGCAGCGTTTCCATTGTTGGCGTATACATCGCGCAGCGCAGTATTCACCGGAAAATTCAGCAGCGCAATGCCGCTGTTATTGGCGTACCGCACCGCAGAAGAATACGTGGGATCGCTTATACTGCTGAGATACCACTCCCCAACCAAGTAATGAGCGCCGGTTGAGTTAATGGAATCTGCCAGTGTGCTGCCCCACGCGCCGGTTGGCCCGGGCATATGCTTCACTGCGTCTATACGTACACCGTCTACGCCATGCTGCAAAAAGTTATATATCGCGCCTTTCAGGTAAGAATCTACGGCAGGATTCTCTTGAGCAAGGTCTGCGAGATCTGCAAGATTATAATATTCATCTTGGTAGAGATTATTATAATCTTGTATTCCGGAATTGTGATGAAACCAGCCGTTGGTGTCATTCGCATAATTTGCTTGAAGAACACCGTTTTCATAAATATTGCCCATATTCGCGACATCATTGGGATTAGAGTGGTTAGGGGCAAAATCAACAATCACTTTTATGCCATGTTGATGAGCCGCCGCAACAAAATTATCAAAATCAGCCCAAGTGCCTAAATGCGGATCAATTTGGTAATCATCAGTTGCCCAATATCCATGGTAGCCTGCTTGTGGCGCTGAATTTGCATAATCTGCCGGCTGAGTTATGTTTTGCACCGGAGGCAAAATCCAAATAGCTGTAACCCCCATGTTGGCAATATATGGGACTTGATCGGTTAATCCCTGAAGATCTCCGCCCCAATATGCTTTCCAATTTTGATGTGTTGGGTCCATCGGAGCTGTATCTGAGGAAGGAATCGTCTTATTAGGATTACCTTCGAAAAAGCGATCTAACAATACTTCATACACAACATCCGATTTAAAATCCGCCGTGTTATAAGCAAGGGAATAGCCAGCCGGCGCAGTCGCTTGCGAAGCTGCAATTACCGGTGAGGAAGGTGCGGGAAAACGCCAAGAAACAATACCGGTTAAAAGCAGAACAACAATTACTGCAATAGCCGGGCGCTGAAACAAGCGGGTCTTTTTAGTGTCATCCATAATGCGACGTACCCCATTGTTGTCAAAATACCCTTTCGATCAAAGAAAGGCTGATTAGTTAACCATTCAATAGTTGTTCATTCAACTAATGAATCATCAGCTATTATACCATATCTTAGAAATTTTACAAGGTTTTTGCGCAACAAAAATTTTGCGATTACACAATACCGCCGGGGGAGTGGGAGCCTGCGCTTAAAGCGATTTTGCCAAGCGCAGCTTAAAATCTGGATTATAAGCTCTATCGCATACACCGCAGGAAACTGTGCGGGGATAGCGCTTTACACGCGGATATTCTTTGCCGCAATGGTCGCAAACATAGATATATTTTACCGGCCTTGTTTCGCGCAAAGCGCGTTCGCGGCGAGCGGTTTCATCGGCAAGCAACGTGCGCAGCGCATCCGGCGCATATCCGGTTATTTTTGCTTCATCGGCGGCAATAGCGTCTGAGCCATGGCAATGATGTTTGCGGGGATTACCTTTATAACGATCGGAAAGATGGATTAATTCATGGGCCACAGTAACTTCTATTCCCATTGGAAGCAAATCTTTTTCAATAAAGATGAGATGACGGTGACGTTTTTTCGATGAGGATTTTTTGGCGTTTACCGGAGCAGCGCCAAAACCGGGCAAAACCAACTGTCCAGCGGAATCGAGCAGCGACAGTTCAATAATTGGCTGGGCTGTTTGCGATTGCGTTAACATAGATTGCGATAGATCTTCAGATCCGCTGGCGGAAGATAGATGCGGCATATAGCAATAGCAGCCGAGCGCCAAAGAATTAAGCCGCCGGCCGGTCCATTTAGCGTATTCACGGCGATCATGGGTTACTGCTAAATTGGCTAGCTCATTGTCTGGAAGCCCGAGTTTTGCCCAATAGTGACGCAGCCAAGACAGAGCTTCTTCAGAAATATGCAGCGCCGGCAATGTTTGAAATTGGGGTGGCGCCACTGTGGCAGATTTTTTTTTGGCAGTTTTTTGAGTCATCTTCAAATTATTCCCGGCATATTGATGTTATGTTTTGGTGGCAGCCCATGAAGGAATTAGTTACATGTATACACTTGCCAGTAAGCAGATTCACTGAATTACAATCTGGGCGCAGGTTGCTGAAAAAATGGGAAATGCCCCAGAAACAAATTGGCTGGATCTTTTACAGACAGAGAAATCTAGAAACAGCGTCTGCTTGCGTGTGTGTTTATGAGCGAATATAACGCAGTGAAATAAGCAGTATTTGGGCTGCGAGTATGGTTGAGAAGCGGCAAAAATATGCGCTACTATCAGTATAAATCCGACTGCAACAAATCGTGCGTTTTTTACCCAAAAGTATTGGCAAATTTCGGCGTATACACTGTTTTTTATCTAAAATGGCGCCTTTTATGCTCCATTCCACACTGAAACTTATAATCAGAATGTTCGCTTATCCATCGTTTAGTTCCTACTCTAGGATATATCCTCCCTCTGCGCATATAAAACGCGATCCGGGGGACTTTAGTCCCCACACAGCAGGCGGAGAGAGCTTTGTGTATCCCCAATAAGGCGATCTCAGCAAACGTTCTGCGATAAATGATATATTTGGAGCGCGCACATGGGACCATTACTCTGTATTGCCAATACTACACGCAATACAACATTAGCCCAAAAAGCCGAATTGGCAAATAATCCGCTGCAAAGACTTGTTGGATTAATAGGAAAATCAACATTGAGCGCCGACGCCGGCTTGGTAATAATGCCATGTTCCGGTATACACACCATTGGCATGCGTTTCGCAATAGACGCGCTATATATCGATTATGATAACCGGGTGCTGCGCACGGTAAGTAAACTTGCGCCTTGGAAAGTTGCTCCGGTTGATTCGCGCGCTAGTTATATTATTGAACTTGCCGCCGGTGTCATTGAACAAACCGGCACACAAATCGGTGATAAAGTAGCAGTATCATCAATGTGATCTCGTTTTTTCTTGATATACTCTTCCCACCCACGTGCGCCGGCTGCCGCATACATAAAGGATCTCCGGTATGCCGGCAATGTGAGCGCGCCATAACTACTGCGCGAATGCTGGAAAACAGATGCCCTGTATGCGATCACCGGCTGGTGGAAACTGCCTGTGAATTTTGCGCCATCCAGCCGCTGGCGCTGCAGCAGATTTTTTCGCTGGGAGCATATGAAGCGGAACTGTATAATATTATTATGGCGTTTAAATTTCATGGGCAAAAAAGGCTTGCGGCATATCTCGGCCGACTTATGGCAGATATACTTTGCTCAGAATGCCGCACGCATCCCGACTGCATACTTTTTCCTCCTATGCAAAAAGATCGTTTGCGAGAAAGAGGATATAATACCGCAGAGCTATTAGCGCACACTATCGGCGGCGCCGCGCATATTCCGGTTTGGGATATATTTGGCCGCTCCCGCATAGCCCCGCCGCAGCGAACGCTAGGCAGAGCCGAACGCATAACAAATGTGCGGCAGTTATTTATATTGCGGAAAG
The DNA here is from genome assembly GCA_021812265.1 of Chloroflexota bacterium. Classification (GTDB taxonomy): domain Bacteria; phylum Chloroflexota; class Ktedonobacteria; order Ktedonobacterales; family JACDGC01; genus JAJYBV01. Next base: position 15,438 of record JAKAOI010000001.1, read on the forward strand.
ATATCTTGTCTTTACAGGAAAAACATGTTGTTATTGCTGATGATGTAACCACAACCGGGTCCACATTAAACGCTTTGGCGCAAGAATGCCTGAACGCAGGAGCCGCTTCAGTGACAGGGATTACCGCCGCATATCCTGCCGCAAAGCCAATACATATTCTATACAGCCAGAGATCCTAGAGATATTGCAACTCTCGCATATTCATGCTAGCATACATCTCAGTAAAAGATTTCTTGGGGAAATTGTATCATGCAACAAGAAGAACTTCAGGCTCGGCTCAATGCAGAAAAAGCCGAATTACCCGGAAACAATGACTCGGTAGAAAAACGCTTTAAAGAAATTCAAGACGAATTGGCAAAACTTGATCTTCCGCCTTCTGCAAGTACAATCGAAACCAGAACCCAACGTTATCAACGCGAACAACGTATCAAGTCTCTGCGGAAAAAGCTCGATCATAACGCCAGATTTCCTATGCAAAAGCGTGTTAAACCGCAAAAAAACACCATTCTTGTTATCGGCACACTCGTTTTTATGGTCACAATCATAACGGCGTTTGGCGGAGTCGTGCTTTCAAAATATATTGGAAAACAAACTCCGGTAAGCAGCGTTACCGATCAATTTTGGGGCAATATGCAAACCCAAAATTATTATGCGGCGCACGCCGCGATAGATCCCCGGCTGGATACTCCGCTGGAATTTGACACTACTGCGTTGAATATCGATCAGGCAATGGGAAACATAACAGCGTGGAAACTCGTTTCCCCTCTGCCATCAGCGTCTAGCACACTTGCAACACTAACCTATTCTGTGTCTCGCAAAGGCGGCACACAATATCAAAAGTCTACGCTCAATATTGTTATAAAATTGTATTACAGTTCGCAATACAATACATGGTATATTTATGATATTGGAAACCTGCTTTCAATACCGCAATCTTGACAAGGAAAAGGTTTAGCTTATGATGAGTGAAACATCAATGGAGGCTTTAAGTGTTTTTGCTGAGGCTGCGCAAGATTTAGTCACCGCTGGGTTGGAGATTGCTATTGAGCGGTTTTTCATTTGCGCCGATTTTTGTAACCAAAGCGCCGAAAAATCTGTTCAATCTGTCAGTTTGCAAAAATTAGGCCGCAAACAATCTTATTCGCACGATCTTAGGTCACTCGGCGTTGCCGTCGAAGCGCCGGAGGTCGTTTTACTGGCGCTGGTGGAGCTGACTCCGTTTCATCCGGAAATATTTTATGCGCAATATGCGTCGGAAATTGCCGACGACCATGTAAGCTATGAAACTGCACAACATTTGCAGGCGCAAGCAAGGCTTATTTTGGATTGGGCGCGATCCATCGTGGTGTCAGGCCCATAACGGCGGCTGACTGCTGCTTATGATACGTTACATTTGAAAATGGTTAAGGAATTATGCGCAATCAACAGTATTTGTTTACACGAGAAAACAGGTTAAAGTATACCATATATATGGCGTCTGTTACCTCAGTAATTTTGCTTTCAGCGCTGCTGGCCGGCTGCGGAGGCGCGTTATCACTGCCAAGCACAAATAACGCCGGTGGAGGGCAGGTTATCAATATAAACAATACGATAACTCCCGTTCCAACGTTTCCGCCGGTAACTATGGGCGCTTGGGTTTCTAATCAATCACCATATATGGGGCAAACAATATATCTGTACGCCATTATACGAACCCATACACTTACCGGCCCGCCCATGCCGCCAAATCCGCCTGTACAGGTCACTATTACCAGCGGAGCTGCCGCGGCGCCGCAAACAACAGATCCGAATGATGGCATCGCTGTTTTTGCTATTCAGGCAAACGCGCAGCCAACACAGCCACAGGTAATATACCTTACCGCCGTTGTTAATGGAACGACAATAACAGCTTCCACATTTTACACAACGCTGCCAACAGCGCCGCCGGCCACAACACCAACCGCTACAGCCGCCGCCGGAGGCTAAGCAGAACAGTTGCGCATACCTTGCGCACTATAGAGAACATGAGTTGCTCGCGCAATGAACAGCCCATGTTCTCTATAGATCTATACAAGAAGCCATCGATTGCTTCAGATATGTTTTCCGCAATATTTTTGAGTTGTTTACTGGAACAGTCCTCTGCCTCGGCGGTCATCCACCATTTTAATACGAAACCCCAAAAACTACCCGGCGTGTCGGCAAATGACGCCATAATACTGCTGTGGAACGATTTTACGGTTAACTATTGTCATATCTTTATGGTACTATATAGCTATTAAACATTCCATGCTTCTTATTAAGAAAAAATATGTTATAATCCATGTAACCCGAATAGGCTAAGACACAAGTATCTGCAGTACATCAATATACCCAAAAAAGATCAACATACCAGAAAGTACCCCCATTTTAAACGATGGTATACCGCGCGACAAAAGAGGGTTATGGCTGGCCGTAACCGGCAAACGCTTGCAGAGAACTTACAGATAAAAGGAAAGATTCATGAGTTCAGAACCAATTAAAGTAATGATTATTGATGAACATCCCCTATTTCGCTATGGTGTGCGATGGGCGCTGGAACAATCTGGCAAATGCGCTATGATTGCAGAAACCGCCAATGCAGTTGATGCGCTGGAAATGATCAAAACTTTGCAGCCTGATACCGTGCTTATCGACGCATTACTGACGACAGGAAGCGCTTTAGAATTGGCACGGCAATTGCGTCATATAGCTCCACAGATTTCAGTAATCATTCTTACTGAACAAGAAGATGAAGAAGAATTATTTCAAAGCATTAAGGTCGGCGCTGCGGCTTACTTGCTGAAAGATGTAACCCCAGACGATCTTATAGAATCCATTGAACGTGTCAGCAAAGGAATGTTTCTGATAAATGATAATGTGCTCTCGCGGCCCCACGTTGCTACTCGTGTGTTACGCACGTTCCGTGAAATGGCGGCCGAAGAAGAGCCAAACGCCGAGCCGCTCTTTACCCCGCTTTCCACACGTGAGGTAGAGATTTTAGATTATATTTCACGGGGAAACAGCAATAAAGAAATTGCCAAATCCTTATCTATCAGCGATCAAACGGTCAAAAATCATATAACTTCAATTTTGAAGAAATTAAATGTCAACGATCGTACCGCTGCGGTTGTTCATGCTTTGCGCCATGGCTGGATTAAAATTCATCCCGAAGACACTGAATAAGTGTTTCACTGCTGAACAGTTCCGCTAAGGGTACAAAATATTTCTTAAAGGACTGATCAGTTATGACTTCACCACACTATGATCAACACCATAGACAATCCGTAACCGAGCAAGATCACGCTGGAAGCGGGCCTTTAGGAAGTTTGGAAGGCCCGTATAAAAACGCCTTCAACGAGTACTATCCACCCGTTTCTGAGGCAATTGCAGAAATTCGCGCGCTTCGAGAAGAGATGGAAAGCTGTCATGCCGAGCTGGAAGCTAATATCGCCAATGTGCAGCAAAATCTGCGCGACCAAACCGACGCGCGCACCGCTGCAAAAGAAGACATAAAACATCTGAATGAGCATATGCAAGAGTTGAAACGATCAACCATTGTAGATATTTTAACGCAAGAGTATAATGTTGAGATCGGCCATATTAAACATAAAGAATATTTAGATAGCTTAATCAATCAAATGGAGTTGACACAAAAATTTCAGGAAACACTGGATAAGGTTTTACATCGCCTTGCCAGCATTAATGAAAATCCACCGGAAGATCGCTCGGAAAATGAAAGTCTACAGATCTATTCTACTCTTGGCGCTATTGAACATGAACGCTCTTCTATTGCCGACGAGCTGGAACTCCGCGTGTTTAACCCTTTAAGTCAACTTGCCGCAAGGTTATCACAACGGCAAGCCTCTTTATCACAAGAATTCACTCCTCAGCCAGATAGTATGCTGCAATCAGCGCATTTTATCCATATGATCCTTGCCAGCGTAAACGCGATCATTATGGAATTGGATCCGCAAATTCCCGAAATCGGTTTATCCGGCGCATTACAAAAATATACCCAGATGTTAAAAACGGCGTTTGGTGAACGCATTAAAACATGCGTCAGAATTCCCACAGAATTTGATCTGGATATTTCTCAGGTTGTTTTTAAAGTAATTTGTGAAGCCGTGAACAACGCAATTCTTTATTCAGAAGCAGATACGATTCAAATTACTGCCGGTGAAACAAATGACACATGTATGTTTTTTATGGTTGAAGATAACGGAGTTGGATTTGACGTAGACTATGTAATGGCAAAAACACATCATTTACATGGCTTAGGCCGGCTGAAAGCGGCAATTGAGCAGCTCGATCTTCAACTAGGTGTTGCCAGCGCCCCGAATAAAGGCGCGCGTATCAGTGTCATCATCCCATTATCTTCAGAGGAAGATGAAGGTGAAGATTTTGATTTTGGTTCATATTCCAATTCCGGTTTTCTCCAAGAATAGCCTATAGCTTTTAGTTACCGTTTTATGGTACGATAGACATCATACACATTTACGGACTTGCAGTAAGTCGCCAAGACAACGAGAACCAAGAATCCGCTGTGGCTTGCGCCTATGCGGAGTATCAATTTTTATAAACCTCTCTCATTACCTTGGCGATATTTCTTTCATTGCAAACATGTCGAAGCGCTCAGATATTTTGGCGCTATTATTTGGAATCTATCTCATGGAAAACACTATGAAACGGTTTGAATACAAATGGATAGCTTTATTGGTTACAACAATTGGCTCTTTGATGGTCGCCATAGATTCAACCATAGTTATCCTTGGCTTGCCCAGCATGATACAAGATCTTCATTCAAATTTAGTGAAGATGACATGGATTATTATTGGATATTTGCTTGTCAGCACCATTCTGCAAATAACTTTCGGCCGTATGGCAGATATGTTTGGCAGGGTCCGCTTATATAATATCGGTTTTATCATTTTTACCGCTGGTTCAGCGCTGTGCGGTTTTGCTCAAACAGATACGCAGCTTATCATTTTCCGTGTAGTTCAAGGCTTAGGCGGCGCTATGCTTGGCGCCAACGCCATGGCAATTATTACCGAGGTATTTCCCGCTAATCAGCGCGGACAAGCTATGGGTTTTAACGCCATTACTTGGGGCGCCGGCAGTGTGCTGGGTCCGGTGTTAGGCGGAATAATACTTGCAGTTGCTTCTTGGCGATGGATTTTTTTGGTTAATTTGCCAATCGGTGTCATCGCAACTCTTGCCGCATATTTGCTGTTGCATGACATAAAACCCAACCCTAAAGGAGAGCAATTTGATATTGTTGGAGCAATATTCTTTTCTATCGGATTACTGGGTTTGCTAATGGGTATTATCGGGGGAATAGGAGCAAATGCGCTGGCGCCGCAAATAGTGGCGCCGATTGGAATTGGCGCCGCCGGCATGGTTGCTTTTATCATTTGGGAACAACGCGCCGCGTTTCCTATGCTCGATTTACGCTTATTTACCAGCCGTACATATACGTTTTCAACGCTGGCGGCGACACTACAATCGCTGGCAGTTTTTGCAGTAAATTTCTTGCTGATTTTTTATCTTCAGGGTGTAAAAGGCGATTCACCGATACTATCAGCTCTGCTTATTTTGCCTCTTCCGCTTGCGACATCAATCATCGGGCCGTTGAGCGGGCGCTGGGCAGATCGCATTGGAGGCAAAATCCCTGCAACCATTGGCTTGCTTTTACAGTGCGCTGCATTGCTGCTGCTGGTTATGCTCACGCCATCTACTCCATACATTCTGCTGGCGATAGCGCTGTTTCTTTTGGGAATTGGCGGCGGTATGTTTTGGTCTCCTAACACCAGTGTAACTATGAACGCCGCGCCGGCAAACCGTCTGGGAGTTGCTTCTGCCACACTCAATACAATGAGAAATATCGGGACGGTTTTCAGTTTTGCCATTGCGCTGGCGGTAGCGGCAGCTTCTATGCCACCCAAACTAGTAAATGAGGTATTTTTAGGCACAGTCGGACATTTGCAGCCGATTATTGCGCAAGACTTCACCGAGGCAATGACTAAAGCATTTATTGCTTCGGCAATTATCAGCTTAGCGGCAATATACTCTTCTTTTGTTCGAGACTCTAAATCAGTAGGCGCTAAAACTAACGCGACAGCGCACGGCGGTTCTCAATCTTAATCAATCTTTTCCGCGCAGATATCAGCGCGTTTTTCGCAAATATTGAGAAAAAGCTTGTCAGTGTCCGTTAAGAGACGCCCCAAAATCCCCATAAACACAGCGGCGCATTTGCTAATTTTACAGCACATTACGCCGCTTCTTCCAACTGTGGTATTTCTGTGCGCAGCACACTTCTCAAAGCTTCAACTACCTTAGGGTCAAACTGGCTGCCGGCGCAGTTCATAATTTCTTTTAAAGCAAATTCACTTGTTTGTGCTTTGCGGTATGGTCTGTCGCTGATCATAGCGTCATATGAATCAACAACAGCAATGATTCTGGCGACCAGAGGTATCGTTTCATCGGATAATTTATCGGGATAACCATCGCCGTCCCATCTTTCATGATGTGAGCGAACCGCGCCGGCAATGGTATTGAGCGTAGGAATGGTTCTAATTATTTTTTCTCCATACTGCGGATGCAGTTTCATAATAGTCCATTCAGCTTCAGTTAATTTTCCCGGCTTCAGTAAAATCGCATCGGGAACACCGATTTTGCCGATATCATGCAACTGCCCGGCAACAGCGGCCATACGTGATTCAGATTCATTCAATCCCATTGCTATTGCTATTTTATACACTAATTCACTTACCCGCGAAGTATGGCTGCCAGTATCGGTATCACGCAGGGCAAGCAGCGCATTTAAAGCAATGATAACACCTTGCAGTAAGGTTTCATCTCGTGATTCTGTTTTATCGGTATGCATAGTATACAAGGTAACCTCCGGATCTAAGCTACTTAAAACTTTATTCCTGCCCGTTTTTTTAGCGACATACATTGCCTGATCTGCCGCGTTCAGAACATCTGCCGCTGTTTCTCCGTTTAAGGGATATTCGGCAACGCCGATAGAGCATGTCATACAAATACTGCCCGTTTCAGTAAACGGATGCTGTACTACTTTTTCACGAATGCGTTCCGCTATTACTAGCGCCGCTTCCGAATCTGTTTCCGGCAAGATAATGATGAATTCTTCACCACCCCATCGGCCGACATTATCACCCATACGAAGATTTTCTCTTAATAGTTCGGCCAGTTCTTTCAAAACTTGATCGCCGACCGTGTGTCCGTACCCATCATTTAACGCTTTAAAATGATCTAAATCAAAAAAAAGAACTGCGCATGGACGCTGAAAATACGTGGAGTCAATACAATTTTGCTGCAATATATCATAAATTGTCCGGTGATTATACACACCGGTCAGCGGATCTTTTAAAGCCATTTCGGTTAATTGTTCATTAGCTTCTAAAGCCGCTTCGCTCACTTCACGCATTTCTTCTTCGATAGTTTTTACTTCTTCATAGGCGTTCATCAGCGCGTGATGCTGCATTAACAGCTCATTGTGCGCTGCCTCAGTTTCTTTATGCGATTTTGCCAGTTCTTTTCGCATCAGACTGAATTGACCGACTGCGAATCCATAAATAAAAATACCTAAGCCACCAGAAAACCACGAGACTAATAAATCTTGCGGCCATGATAAACCAAACTGAAACGCATTAAAAACAGCTAAGCCAGCCATTAATACGGCCGACGCAATAATACTGCCTCTTCGATGTTTCAACAGCGCTGCTACAGAAACCGGAACTGCTGAAAGCGCCGCATAAGACCCTAGTTCAATAATGGAAGCGTGAGGTATAAAATATGGAATAAAAAATAGGCCAATAAGTACGTAAATAATTTTCCAAGCATGGCTGGTTACGAATGGGTATAATTTTTGTTTACCCACTTCATCAAACCACTTAAACATCGAAAATGTCTGAACCAAATAAATCACCTGCATGTATCTGTGAAATAGAAGACATAATCTCAGAACAGAAACACAATACAACTTTATAAACCTTTTGCTGGTTTAATATATCGGATGTTTATGTTTTTTCTTGATACACAAATACGGGCAATTTTGTATAACATGCAACATGTATGGCTCACACCATTGCAGATAATAAGAGCTTCTATAAAATTGGTGGATTTTGATATGATCGGCGCGGCGCCCTATCTCTTGAGCGTATCAGCACTGCGGCAATATAAAAAACAGACGCCGCATATCGGGCGTCTGTATAATAAAAAAATTGTGCGCGCTATAAAACTGAACACAGTATGGTCAGTTATAACGCCTGTTCTAGATCTGCAATAAGATCTTTGACATCTTCAATACCGACAGAAAGTCGAATAAGTGTATCAGTAACGCCACGTGACTCACGAATTTCTGCAGGAATAGAGGCGTGCGTCATAGTGGCAGGATGGCAGCATAACGATTCAACACCGCCTAAACTTTCTGCCAGAGCAAAAATCCGCAGTTTGCGCACAAAAGACTTCACGGCGTTCAACCCACCTTTCATATCAAACGACACCATGGCGCCATAGCCTGCCATTTGCTGCTGCGCCAATGCGTGGTCTGGGTGCGAGTCGAGGCCAGGATAGTAAACTTTCTTCACTTTTGCGTGTTCCGATAAAAAATTTGCCACATTTAGCGCGTTTTCTGAAGCTTGTTTCATACGCAGCGCCAAAGTTTTTATGCCGCGCAAAGTCAGCCAGCAATCAAATGGACCGGGAACGCCGCCGGCAGCGTTTTGATAAAAGGCGTATGCGTTGCGCAGTTCCTCATCATTCAACATTAAAGCGCCGCCGACAACATCGCTGTGCCCATTCAAATATTTCGTTGCGCTGTGCACTACTACATCTGCGCCTAAATCCAATGGTTTTTGCAGATATGGCGAAGCAAAGGTATTATCAACAATCAATTTTACCTGTTGTTTTTTAGCTATTTTCGATAACGCAGAAATATCAGCCAATGTCAGTAAGGGATTAGTCGGTGTTTCCGCCCAAATATATACCGTGTGTTTTGTCAATGCCTTGGCGTAGGCTTGGGTATCACGAGCCGGCACATAAGTTATATTAACGCCCATAGGACGGGCAATTTTTTCAAACAGCCGGTATGTTCCGCCATATAAATCATCTCCCGCCACAATATGGTCTCCGGGACGTAATATCGAAAGCGCGCAGGTTTCCGCAGCCAAACCGCTGGCAAAGGCCAGCCCGAATTTCGCGTTTTCCAAGGCGGCGTAACAATTTTCCAAGGCGGTCCTCGTTGGATTGCCGGAACGCGAGTATTCAAAGCCTTTATTGTCACCTAAGCCGGCTTGAGTAAAAGTTGAAGTTTGAAAAATGGGGGGAATGGTAGCCCCGGTTGAAGGATCAGGCTCTGAGCCTGTATGCACTGCTTTAGTAGCAAACTCCATAGATCTATCCTTTTATTAAAATCGAGATGATACGCTGCTTTGCAGCCACGCAATCACCTGCTGAGCAAAATCCAGCGGTTCTTCATCATGCGGCATCCCGCAGCTATTATCAAAAATTGCCAATTCAGCCTGTCGGTTATAGTGTAAAAACGCTTCAGTTTCGCTGAAAGGAGCAAGACGGGAATTTTTCCCCCAGCAAATAAAAATCGGCTGCCGCAAAGATTCATATGCTTCCTTAATATCGGCATTTAAATTTCCGCCAAGAAAATTTGCTACAGCCAAACGGGAGCCAGGCTGGTGGCTCATAGCAAAATACATATCAACCATATCATCTGAAACTATCGCGGGATTCCAATACACTTGGCGCGATAGAAAAGCTCTAAGGCTGGAAGCAGAAACTAAAGCGTTATACAGTGATTGTCCTAAGATGGGGGTACTGAGGATATGCTGCGCAATTTTTTGTTCTATGCGCGGTTTTTGCGCAAGTGATTTAATGCCGGCAGGTTCTATAAACACCAGTTTTTCAAATAAATCCGGCCTTTGCGCGGCTGCTTTTATTATAAACGCTGCGCCTAACGAAGACGCAATAACAAAGGCAGGTTGATCTAATCCCCCAACAACCTGTAAGGCAAAATCCAAAATACATTCGACATACAATTTAGATGAATAGGTTTTATGTTTCTTGTCAGAAAGCCCAAAACCAGGTAAATCGAGCGCGAATACCCGGTATTTTTGCGCTAAAGAAGCAAACACATTGCGAAATTCATATGAAGAAGCGCCGGCATATACGCCGTGCAATAAAATAATTGACTGGCCGACACCGCTTACTGTGTACGAAATTTTATCTTTATTCCATTCAAATATTTGCGGCGCTATTCCTAAGGGATATTGCGGCTTGGGCGCATTATTTTCCACTATTTTGTTCAGAGTTAAAATCGCCAGCGCAGTTCCTGCAATACCTGCCGCCGCTAACCCAGTTTTATTGAGAGATTTTTTTCTGCGAATGCCCATCTATTGCCCTCAATTCTGTAAAATCATCTTTTTTAATTGTAACACAGATAGATTGAGGAACAGAAAGATGAACATCATCTGCGCCACAATACACAGCGGCGCAGGCAAACATCAATCATGAAATATTTTTTCACCGGCATAAATCGGAACAGGCAGTGTATTTTCCAAAGGAGTTAACGGACAGCTATAATTCGTGTTATATGCGCAATAGGGGTTATACGCTAAATTAAAATCTAAAACAACATCTGCATTGCCATTTTGATCTATTTCCATCTCAACATCTAAGTACCTGCCGGCGCCGTATGTCTCTTTACCCGATAATACGTCGCGGAACGGAATAAATACATTGATTGCCTCGCCGCTGTGAACATGATCATTCGCGCTTCGATAGCCATATAGCTGCACTCTTCTTTCCCCTATTTCAAAAATAAAACGCGCAAAACGTATAAATTCGCGGCGGTCATTATCGGTAGTGTCCATCACTATTGTTTGCGGATTAGCCAATAATTCAACTTGCGGAACTATCCGCAAAGAAAAATCAGGCGGAAAATATTGCAGACCTATACCCGAAGCTCTTGCTTCACGTGTTAGCGGTGAATCTTCCGATTGAAAGAAAAAGTCATCTTTCTGCTGCCTAAAGTTCTGTAAGGCTATAGTATAAGCGTCTTCTTGCGACCCCATAAAAGCTCCTATCGTGATGTGTATTCGTTGATACTATACACTTTATTTGTTTGTGCGGTTTTTTTGCAATCATATATCTATAATTTTGCCATGAAAATTGATTTAGAGACACTCCAATCCCCGACAAAAGGGATAGCAGCCTCTCTGTTTTCTTCCCAATATCTTTTGCTAAAAAGCGCAATGAAGCGCAAACGGGCACCGCGCGCATTCACGTGTTTCTGGCGTCGCTTCAAAATTACCAGAGTATATTCCTTGGATGGCTTCCCGAATTTTTATCAAATTATTTTTTAATACCGTATCCGACACCGACACGGTAAAACGTAATCCGGTTTGGGCGTGCGCAAATTGGATCGTATTCAGCGAATCATCACGTAACACCCTTCTGGCAGCTAAAACCAGCATTACCTCCTGTAACCCTGCCGAATCAGGAATGCCGCGGGAAAAATCATACTGCACAATTCCGCCGGATCCGGTATCGGCTCCCGAACGCAATGGCTCTTCCACACGATGAAAATGCACGGCAACTACTGCTTCAAATATGGGATACAACACATCAACATCAAACGAAATTTTTGCCTGCTCAGTATTTGTTTGCAGTTCTTTCACAAGAGCGTCTGTAAACTCTAAGCCACGATAATAATACCGATTTTCAAATGGATCTTCCGGCTGAATTTGAGATTCTTCCTGAGTGAAACGCTGCCAATTATCTTGATAAATTGATTCAACATCTGCTGTGTGGTTCGGAGTATTCTGGCGCCAAATTTCACGGGCAGCGCTTGCGCAGGAGCGAACCATATGTATATAGCTGCTGTTTTTTTGTTGAAAACGATAGATTGACGTATAGGCAAATTTTCGCGGGCAAGAATGATATTGTTTAATTTGCCTGATGGTGAGGGGATGATCGCGCTCGAAGAGCAAATCTTGCATTGTATCAAGCGTATTCTCCTCAGCGTCGTTGTCCGGAGCAACCGCATCAGGCTCTTCAATAGCTCGAAGATCTACTTGGCTCACCTCTTCAGCCATTTCAATGATTTTCAGGAATATTGAAGGCGTTGCTTTTAATTTTTTATAGCGCTCAGCGGTAGAAAGAATAAGCGCTTCTCTGGCGCGAGTTGCCGCCACATAAAATAATCGCGCCTCTTCAAGCTCATGTTGTTCTGTTTTTGATTTTTCCGAATCGAAAAGCAGCTCTTCCGGCTGAAAAATCGGCTCTGCGCGGCGAAGAGTCGGAAAATAGCGCCGCGCTGCTTTTGGCGCAAACACTATTGGCCATTCCAGCCCTTTTGATGCATGCGCCGTCATAATATGCGCCGAATCTTTACTGCGGTGATCAAACTCCGGTATTGATTTATCCAGCATACGCACAATACGAAAGAAGTTCATAAACTCCTTCCAGCGCCGCGTCATTTGAATATCCAGCGATTCTTCGGTCAATTGAATGGGATATTCTCTGTCGAAACGCTGTGAAAGTTCAATAATTCTGCTTGCGTGTTTTTGCCGTTCATCATTTTCCTGTAAAATTTCCCGCAAAATGCCAGATGTTTCAAAAAACGCTTGCATTGCGGTATAGCCACTTTTAAGAATTAGGGGCCGTAAATAATTCAAGGTTTCCAGTAGTTTTTGAAACATCAGCGCATCCGTGGTGTCTGCGGCAGCGTGCACAGCATCTTCAAAGGAAGCGCCGCCTTTCATGAAATTCAGAGTTTTTAACACTTTTTCACGCGGCAATGATAAAAAGGGTAACTGCGCGGCAGCTAAAAAGCCGCCATACTCACCGGCTAACATTCCGGGTATGCCCAAATACATTTTCACTTCGGCGTTTTCAAAAAATGGCGCCGCTATAGAGCAAGGGATTCCATAACCGCGCAGCGCGCGCGCCATTTGCTGCGTCAATTTATTTACCCGGCACAAAATGGCGATATCACCATATGCGGCGCCCTCTTGAAGATC
>JAKAOI010000146.1 GCA_021812265.1 Chloroflexota bacterium
CGCAATGGCCACCCAAGACTGCGTATTGAACGCATGGGTGAAGTGGTAAAGTGGTTTAATAAGTATTTTGCCTGATATATCAGACCGGACAGAGCGGGAATCACCTAATCTGTCCGGCGCTTTTTTAATTTATAGCTTTTGCTTGGATGTTGTGAGAAGCGAAAACTCCACTCTGTTATCTCGCCTTTTCGCTGCCTGCCGCGCCATACCATAGTGTTGCGGCAATTGCTGCGCCGATACCTAATAACCCAAGTGTTGTTACAATATATCCTGCGCCATATGTGGCAGGAGATAAGAAGACAAACACTATGCCTCCGATGAATGTTATTGTTACCCCGGCCAGCGTAATCAGCGAGATGAGTTCAATTTTACCGCTGATAAGCCGTTGCGCGGCAATGAGCGCTAAAACGATTGCCGGCAGCAAGAATAATCCGATATCTTGATGCAGCCAAGTAAACACTGCGTCATTGACGGCTCCTTTTGCTGCGGGATCACCGGCTCCAAAGTATGCTTCGTGCATTTCAATGGCAAATCCGCCGATAACCACCATCGAAAAACTCAGAATCCATGTCCACGCTGAAACATATAAAGCCGGCAGGCGTAAATGTTTGATGATGGCGTTTATCGCAACAGCCAGCGCTAAAATAACCCCACCGCCCATAACAAATACGCCGGTTACAATATCATCCCCGGCTATACCGTTGGCGCCGTTTACAAAATATGTTGGGATTTGCCACTGCGAAATTGCCGCAATACTATAGATCAGCGTCATAGCAATTACGCCAAATCCAATCATACTTGCGCCGATGCGCGCCGCAATTTTTGTTCCGCCGGTTAACGAGCGATAGCCGAACTGCACACTGAGCAGCAGCACAGTAAGCCCCATAGCGGCAACCGCCATTTCATGTGAATGAGATCCAACCAATGCGGCGGCAAAATCACTTCCGGAACCAAAACCGGCAAATTTGGAAAAATTCCCCAGCGCAGGTGGCGCATTGACGCCAAATTCCATAATCCACCCAGCAAGATGCCCCATAATTGCCGCAACGAGCATTGACCCCGCCGCTAAAAATGACGCATAAAACGGAATAGTGCGGGTGTTGATTGCGTTTATCTTCCATTCATTGACCATGCCAACCAGCAAGACAATAAGAATTTCGTCCAGCGCAAAAAAACCAAATATTTGTGTCCACATTGCCACTTCAGAACCCGGAATAGAACGATCCCATATTCCTCCTACAGCGGCAAGAATAGTTGCGGCTAAAACACCGCCGGTAATCCATTGGCGCGTGTGTGTGGATTGAAGACATAAAATTTGGCAGGTAAGCAGCGCCATCAATCCCACCATGCCAATGAGCAGCCCATGCAAAAACATAACGTGCGCATAATCAGGCGATGCGGATGCGCTTGTTTCCGACATAAATGGGTTGGAAACGAAAATGCTCATCAAGGTAAACAGCGAAAGCCAACCGATTACAAAGAGAATTTCGTGTCGTGGCGTAAGCCAAGGGAAGCGTCGGATTGGCGCTATGTCGCTGTTATCATATGCCTGGATATCAACTGGAATATCGGGCATTTTTACACTTTTGTGTACAGACATATTGTTCCTCCTCATGATAGAAAGGAAGAAATCATATGGCTGCTTTTACAAAGCAGTCAGTGTGACCTTTCATGTTGTGAGTATGAAAGAGCAAATATTGTATCTCTCTTTCACACGTAGTATAGATGATAAAACACACATATCAATCTCAATCTTTCAGTGATTGCGCACATTTTGCCGTGATTTTTTGACCCTTTGAAGCATAAAATTGTTATAGAAACAGCCCATTTGGGCAGTATGTGATATATTTATGAACACATTCAATGTATGCCCAGCGTTTTATGTGATGGATTATGCAGTGGCAGGCGACAGTTGTGTATAATAACAGAGACACCACACCCTGCAGCGCAGATTTGCCAACAGCAATTTCAACGCTATGACGCTGGGTGGAAAATATTGCCGTTTTGCCTGGATACATTATATGGTGGTTGGCTTGCTCCTGCCTGTTATATGGCGTGCCCGGCGCTTTTTTTATCGGCAAAAATAAATAATGGAATTTTTATGAGTAATGTAACTGAAAAACTGAGCCTTTATTCTACCGGAGATACTATAGAGGCGCCGGCGCGCGAAACTGAAACCCAGCGAACTGCCACTATTTATTTGGTCCGCCATGGCCAGTCTGAATTTAACGTAAGCCGCCGGCTGCCCGGCCAATTAAAAGGCATTCATCTTACCGAACAAGGTAAAAAAGAAGCTGCAGATTTAGGAAACGCTATTAAAGATATGCCTTTGTCGGCGATTATATCCAGCCCTTTGGAACGCGCGTATGAAACGGCGGATCTTGTGCGTGGCTTTCACGATGTCCCAATCCATATTGATGATCGCCTGATGGATACGGGTATGGGTGAATGGGCAGGCCAAGACGCGCATGAACTGGCTAAAGTTAACCCACTGTGGGCAGAATATGTGCGCCGCCCAACACAGCCGCCGGCCGGAGTTGATGGCGTAGAAGGCTTTTATGCGGTGCTTCAGCGGGTGATTGCCGCAGTGGAAGACGCCCGGCATAACTTGGAGTATGGCGAACATATTATGTTTGTGGCGCACGCCGACCCAATTAAACTGATTATCTCACATTATCTGCGGCTGCCCATTGAAAATTCGGCGTGGCTGTTTATCCCCAACGCATCGATCACTATTCTTTCATTTACCGGTAAGGAAGATCCCCGCGTAAAGGCGCTTACCTGGACACCGGCTCCGGCGTGGCTGCGCTCTGACGCAGCGCCACAAACAAGCGGCGAATTGCCGAAAAACGCGAAGCCGCAAAAAAATGTTGAGCCGCGAAAAAAAGTACACGCCATAAAATAGATTATGGCAAATAGTTGTAGTTTTTGGGAAAAGCCTGTTCTTATGTTTTTGCTGCGGGGTTGGGTTTCTGCTTCTGTATAATCTGCTGCATAAATTGCGGTGAAGGCGGTGGCAATCCGCGGCGCAGCAAATCTAAATACGCCTGAAGGGCAATGACATCTTCCGGTGGCAGATCGGGCAATTTTTCGCGTATTTCCTGAATATCTTTGATAAGTCCCGAAACTCGTTCATGCGAAATAGCAATTTCGACTTGGGCCGCCAATTTATCTGAATTACTGTCAAAATCAACCCAATAGACTGTTTCAAGGATCAGGCCGTATGGCTTAAAAATCTCGTTAACACTATCTCGCAGCACTTGAATAAAATCTTCACGGGTATCGATACGCTCAAAAGCTTGCTTGGGATAATGCAGCGCAAGGTGTTTTGCGGCGACATTTATGGTTTGATCTACCATCTGTCCAAGTTCATCTATAGTTGTATCCGGTGTTTTTTCGCTTTGTCGCATATCCATTAAAAGCGTCATTTTTATCATTGTATCGATAAGCGTAATTTCCGGGGAAATTCTCCAGCGAATTTGCAGTTCTGCGTAAAAACGCTCATTGCTGTCACTTGGCCGCATGTTATTTAATTTGATTTTTTGCGTGCGCAGCTGCATGTTTACGCATTGATTGGGAAAGATATTTTCGATACCGGGAATAATAAATATTGCGCCGGGCTGCCCGATATGATGCATATGCCCAAAACGATATACAATCGGCCGGTGAGGATCGATGGTTGTTTTCATGAATATCTTAAAGCCGGCTATCAACGCTGCCATACAGATAATAACGCTAAGCCAAGCCATTCTTGGCGCATAGATAATTGCTGTTATAGTCAATCCAAGAATAGTAATAAGAAAGATTCGCACGGATGTATTCATTGAAAAGACAGACGCAGCGACTCTTGTTTTAGACGTGGTGTCGCCTCACTGCGCCGACTCCTTTCATGTATTGCAAGGCAAAACAGGCGCCAATCAGCGCGCTGCGCCGCAATTTGGCAAATAATTTAGGACTTTCGCTTGAAAGAAAAACACATGCTTCTTGTATCTGCAACAAAGGGAGGTCTGGGGACATCCCAAAACCCCGACAAGTGGCGTCGCCCTTTGTACATCCCCGATTTTCCATGCTGCAGCGAAAGTCCTGTAATTAACAGAAAATGAGATCTTTTGCCGCTTTTATATGAACAGCAGCGTGATGAGATGTGATGAACTGCTGTAGCCGGAGCGTTTTTATACAGAACGCAGCGCTTGCGGCTTAGCGGCTAACGGCGCTCTTTCAGCGCTGTGTTTTTTCGCATTCCGCGCAGATTCCGGTCAGGGCTAAATGGTCGGCGCGAATGTTGAACCCATAGCGCAACCGGGTTTGTTCGCGCAGTTCAGTAAAAATTTCATCCGCTACTTCCCAGCGCCGCCGGCATTTCTCACAAATCAGGTGATGATGAGGGTGCGCGCCGATGAGTTCATACTCTGCAGCTTGGTCATCAAAGCGTGTTTCAGAAATAATATTATGTTTGCGCAGTGTTTCCAGCGTGCGGTAAACGGTGCCTTGGTGAATGGCCGGAATATGTTCGCGCGCGCGTTCACCGATTATCTCTGCGGTGAGGCGCTGATTTGTTCCTTCATCGATTACATGCAGTATAATAATCCGCTGCGTAGTTATTTTTACACCATATCGTGTCAGCAGCTCTTTATATTGGGAATAGGGATCGCTCATTGAATACCCTTTTAAAAGAAATAATGTTTTGCGTTGCAGAATGCGCCTGCGCTGCGTGGCAAACCGTGTTTGCGCATGCTATGCCGCTATTTCCTTGCGGATTCTTGCTGTAATCTCACGAGTGTTTGTTGTGGCGGAAAAATCTTGCCGGAACATAAACATACTATAGAGCATAAGAGATGAAAGCGCAAGAGGAAGATGAACGTTTTCTTGAAGCGTTTTGTTGCTGTTACGGTTCCGGCAAAAGTTTCGGTTAATAAAATAATTCCTCTGCCTTTGCCGGCCAATACATGAACAAAATCAATTCAAAGCCAGAAACTGTGACGACGCCAAAGCGCTGATATCATTAAGGCAAACCCGCTGCGTTGCGCGCCAGCTGAATAATTTCTGTCGGAG
This sequence comes from Chloroflexota bacterium, assembly GCA_021812265.1. Lineage (GTDB taxonomy): Bacteria > Chloroflexota > Ktedonobacteria > Ktedonobacterales > JACDGC01 > JAJYBV01. Next base: position 5,053 of record JAKAOI010000146.1, read on the forward strand.
CGACGCCAAAGCCGATAACACCGACTGCGGCAGCCAGCAAAGCAATAGCTGCGCCAACAGGCAAAACTGCCGCCGCTGCAGACACTACTGAAACTTTGGCTGTGGCAATTGAGCCGCCCGCGCTGAGTATTTCAGCTTGTAATGGTTCTGCTTTTGCGCTGCTTTCGGCGGGCTGAACGAAATACATCATCCAAATAACCCGCAGGTAATAGAAAAAGCCTGCGGCGCTGGCGAGAACACCAATAATAGTTAACTCTATGTGTCCGCCGACGGCTGCCGCATAAAATACGGTATATTTTCCGATAAATCCCGCCGCGCCGGGTATTCCAGCTAGCGCAAAGAGAAACACCGCCATTGCTGCGGCAAGCAGCGGGTTGCGCACGGAAAGGCCGCGCAAATCATCCAGTGAAACATGGGTGTCTATCTGCTGCTCTAGCACCGAAAGAACGCCAAAGGCTCCCGTGTTCATCAGCGCGTATACGGCTAAATAGGTTAACACGCCGGCTGAACCTAATGATGTGGCCACAGCGACACCGATGAGCATATAACCGGCGTGGGCAACGCCGGAGTACGCCAGCATGCGTTTAACATTTGTTTGTGTCGCCGCCAGAATATTGCCGCCAATGACGGTAATGACTGCCAACGCCCAAATAATTCCCTGCCACTCAGCCGCCGCGGCGCCAAATGTTTCGGTAAACAGGCGAATAAACACCACGAAAGCCGCCGTTTTTGTGCCGGACGCCATCATAGCGGTTATCGGTGTTGGCGCGCCTTCGTATACATCGGGTGTCCAAGCGTGAAACGGAATAGCCGAAACCTTAAACGACAACCCAATAATCAGCAGCGCCATACCCATAATAAAATATGGCCCAAATCCGCTCGTCAGCGTAATAGCGTGGCTGGCGAGAAATTTTTGCACGCCGGCTAATTGAGTTGTGCCGGTAGCTCCATAGGTTAAGGCCATGCCGTACAATAAAAAGCCCGAGGCAAACGCGCTGAGCATAAAATATTTCAGCCCGGACTCATAGGCTTTGGTTTGCCCCGGTGAGAAGGCGCATAAAATATATAGCGGAAGTGAAAGCAGCTCTATGCCCAAAAATATTGTCATTAAACTGGCGGCGCTTGCCAACAGCAGCATTCCTAACGCCGCTAATTGCACGAGCGTGTAATACTCTCCCTGCTGAGCAACCCCTTGGCGTTCAATATATCCCGGGGCAATCAGCAAGGAAAGAAATGTTGTCACTAAAATAATGACGGAGCCGAACAATGCGAGGTGATCGGTAGTTATCATGCCGTTAAAC
>JAKAOI010000147.1 GCA_021812265.1 Chloroflexota bacterium
TCCGATCTCATAGTGTTTTTTATCGCCGAAGGAGCAAAATCGAATAACGCGCTCATTTCTTCGGGACTGCGCAAATAATATTCATTACTGTCGAAGCGCATGCGCTTGGGATCATCCATCGTTTTGCCGGTTTGAATACACAACAGAATATCTTGACTCCGCGCGTCTTCGGCGTGCACATAATGCAGATCGTTTGTGGCTAAAAGAGGGATGTTTGTTTCTTTATGCAGCGCTAATAACGCCTCATTCAGCCGATTCTGATCTTCCAAGCCATGGTGCTGCTGCAATTCCAGATAATAGCGCCCCGGAAAAACCGAGGTATACCATTCCAATGTTTGCCGGGCGCCGTTCATATCACCCTGCAAAAGCAATTTGGGAATTTCACCGGAAAGACACGTAGAGGTGGCAATGATTCCTTCGCTGTACTGTTCCAAATGCGCTTTATCAATCCTTGGCCGCACATAATAGCCTTTTGTGTGGGCGATGGTTGTAAGTTTCAGAAGATTTTTATAGCCGATATCATTTTCTGCCAGCAGCAGCAAATGGAAATAGTCATACATCCCTGTTTTTTCAGTGATTGGTTTCGGGGACAGATACGCCTCTACGCCGATAATCGGTTTTACTCCAGCTTCTTGGCACGCTTGATAAAATTCAATTGCGCCATACATAGCCCCATGATCGGTGAGCGCCAATGCAGACATTCCCTGCGCTTTTGCGGTTTTTGCCAGATCTTTTAAGTGAGAATGGCCGTCCAGCAGCGAATATTCGCTATGCGTGTGAAGGTGGGTAAATTCTGCGGGCATGAAAAATTAACATCCTATCTATCTGAAATATAAAAAAGAAACTTATACAATATATATTATCAGGATTTTCGCTTCAGCATGGAAAAATCGGAGATGTACAAGGGTCGGCGCCCCTTGTACGGGGTTCTGGGGTATCCCCAGACCTCCCTTTGTTTCAGATACGAAAAACATGCGCTTCTCTTTCAAGCGAAAGTCCTAATTATGATGAACATAGCGGCGACATTGCGCGCTCGAAGAATCTGCTTATACGAATCTTGCGTCGAAAACACTTGCGAAATCGCTCCAGATTCATTGTATATTATGCTGGTTCCGGTTACAAATATGCTAAAGATAGTATTGGCGGCTTATCACTCAGTTTGTTTGCGCCGCGCCATCTTAAAGAGACATCTAGGCCGTATTTTTGTGACAATAAGACATCATGATCTGCGGTATTTTATGCGATGAAATATGAGTGGTACGTGTGATTCGTCAACGAAGACGCATCTCTCGTAGCATCCTATTTTTAGTAACAAATACACAAGGAGTTTCCATGAAAAAGACCGCAGTAGTCACTTCTCTCGTTTTGGCCGCGTTTGGGGCCGGAGCAGCTTATTTAGCGTCGCGTGAAGACAGCCGCGCATGGCTCGTTAAAGCCGGAACTACGGCGTATAAAGGATTTACCGGAGCCGTTGAGTGGGTAAACCAATTCCGTGAAACAAATACATATGATTTTTCTCAGCATGAACTGCCCAAATATGAGGCAAACGGTTCGCATCAGCGCGAACCCGAATATACTCATAATTAAAAACATGCGGTTCATATCAAAAAAAGCATATAATATATATTTTTTCATCCGCATGAGCAAAAATCATGCGGATAACCGCGTTAAGTGAAGTTGAGTGAAATATCTGAGACAGTACTTTCAGCAAACAGCTCGGCAAATTCCATAAAACGCTGGGGCATAAAGAATATACTGGATATAACCGATTCAGGACTTTCGCTTCAGCAGGGAAAATCGAGGGATGTATAAGGGGCAGTCGCCCCTTGTACGGGGTTCCGGAGTGTCCTCAGCCACCTTCTGATTCAAATACGAGAAAACATGTGCCGTTCTTTCAAGCGAAAGTCCTGCAATTGAAAATCATGATGGATTCATACTTAATTTTAAGGAAGTTTTTTTTGATGAAAAAACTGTTATTTGCGGCGGCAATCATTGCCGCGCTGGTTTGGCAAGGCTCTATAAAAAATTTGCGCGTATCCGCGCCGCTGCGTCCGCAAATAACAGTATTGCGGCAAAACTCAATACTGCCAAATCGGTTTGCAGTTATTGAGCCGATGGCAGACACCGCCCCATTAAATATCCACGTTAATATGGCAATAAAAAACCCGGCGACGCTAAAGGCGTTTATAGCTGCGCAGCAAAACCCCGCTTCGGCGCTCTATCATAACTACATTACTCCGGCGCAGTTTGCCCTCATGTTTGGCCCCACTACCACGCAATTGGCGGCAGTGGAAAATTATTTAGCGGCTCAAGGAATGACCGGCATAGAGGTTTCTGCCAACCATTTAATTATCAGCGCCAACGCCACCGCAGCGCAAGCCGCAGCCGCGTTTCAGGCGCGTATGGCGTTGATATCCGTGCAAGGACATGTTTATTATGATTCAGTAACATCACCGGCAGCGCCACAAACTATTGCGCCCTATATTACCGCTATTACCGGCTTGGATAATTTGCCGAAAGCGCAGCCGCATGTGCTCTTTGCCTCGAAAAATTCCGCAACACCCAAAGTGGGAAGCGGCCCGGTAGGCGGATATACCCCTGCGCAATTAGTTTCGGGATATGATATTGGTTCGCTGCAAACAGCGGTAAACAGCGGCGCCAACATAAGAATCGGTTTGGTAGAGTTTGACGGCTTTACGCAAAGCGATGTCAACGCATTTGCCGGCAATTATAGCCTGCCAGACCCTAATATAACCATCCATTTGGTAAACGGCGCAACAAATACCCCGGGAAGCGGCGCTATTGAAGATGAATTGGATATAGAGGTGCTAAACTCTATTGCGCCGAACGCCGCGCAAGATGTGTATATCGCCACGCAGTCAACCCCATATACCGATGTTCTGAGCGCCATAGCCACTGCAGACATCGATCCGGTTGTTTCCGCCAGCTGGGGCAGCTGTGAAGCCGCCAATGGCTCCGCAACGCTGAACGCAATGGACTCTGTTTTTATGGAGATGGCCGCACAAGGGCAAACTTTCTTTGCCGCCGCCGGTGATTCCGGAGCCTACGACTGCAATGACTCATTGAATTCATACCCAAGCTTGGCGGTTGATTCACCGGCCGATGATCCATATGTTGTTGGAGTCGGCGGCACACAATTGCAGCTTACTGCGTTTAACCAATACCAAAGTGAAAGTGTATGGGGCGACCCAACAGACACATCCAACAGCGCTACCGGAGCCGGCGGCGGCGGCGGATATAGCGCTATGTTCAACGAACCATCGTATCAAAACACGGCGCCAAATATCAGCGATCCAACGCAAATGCGTGTCGTCCCCGATGTTTCCGCTAACGCAGATCCTGCAACAGGATATTCTATGTACTGTACGATCAGCGCATCCGGCTGTTATTCATCCGGTTGGACGATTGTCGGAGGAACGAGCGCCGCCGCGCCGCTATGGACGGCAGTAATGGCGCAAATCGACGCATATCTTACCGCTCATAACAAACCCAAAGCCGGCTATGTGAATCAAGCGCTTTATACCTATTACAACTCTTCCGCATATAGCTCAGCGTATCACGACATTACCCAAGGAAATAATTTATATTATTCCGCAACAGCAAACTATGATCCTGCGTCGGGAATCGGAAGCTTAGACGCATGGAATCTGGCGCAAGTATTTGTTAATGGAGTATCGTCGTCCGGCGGAACACCAACTCCTACCCCAAGCGTAACGGCGACCGCTACTACAACTCCGACAGCTACTACAACAGCCACTGCTACCACAACTCCGACAGCTACTACAACGGCAACAGTTACCGCAACTCCGACAGCTACCGCAACTCCGGCCCCTAAAACACCGCTGCAAAATTCTATTGGCGTCTACAATTCCCAAACCGGAACCTTTTATCTGAAAAACAGCAATGGCAACGGAAACGCCGATAATATATTTGCATACGGGCCGGCAAATAGTGTTCCGCTGGTGGGTGACTGGACGGGCAGCGGATATGACACCGTCGGCGTATATGTGCCACAAACCGGCGCGTTCTTTTTGAAAAACACCAACTCTGCCGGGCCGGCCGATATTTCTTTTGTGTACGGGCCACCAAACAGTGTTCCGCTGGTGGGTGACTGGACGGGCAGCGGATATGACACCGTCGGCGTATATGTGCCCCAAACCGGCGCGTTCTTTTTGAAAAACACCAACTCCTCCGGCAACGCCGATATTTCTTTTGTGTACGGGCCGCCAAACAGTGTTCCGCTGGTGGGTGACTGGACGGGCAGCGGATATAACACCGTCGGTGTATACGACTCAAAAACCGGCGCGTTCTTTTTGAAAAACACCAACTCCTCCGGCAGCGCCGATACTTCTTTTGTGTATGGGCCGGCGGGCAGCGTTCCAATCGTGGGAGGTTGGGTAGGCAAAGGATATAGCAGTATTGGCGCCTACGATTCCCAAACGGGAACCTTCTTTTTGAAAAATGGCAGCTCCACCGGCGCTACAGATATTTCATTTGTTTTTGGGCCGGCAGGCAGTGTTCCAATCGTGGGAGACTGGACGGGCAACGGATATGACAGCGTCGGCGCATATGATTCGCAAACGGGGACATTTTTTCTGAAATACGCCAACTCTGCCGGTCCGGCAGATAATTCTTTTGTATTCGGACCGGCAGGCAGTATTCCAATCGTGGGAGACTGGACGGGCAAAGGATATGACAGCGTTGGTGTGTATGACGCCCAAACGGGGACCTTTTACCTCAAAAACAGCAACTCTGCCGGTCCGGCAGATAACACCTTCGTATTCGGACCACTGGGCAGTATTCCAATTGTGGGAGATTGGACGGGCAAAGGATATGACAGCGTTGGTGTGTATAATAACGGCTGGTTTTATTTGCGAAACAGTAACGCAGCAGGCAACACCGATATTACAGCTAATTTTGGGCCATCCGGCGCAACTCCTATAGCCGGCAAGTGGCATACATAATATACGTTTCCATTACGTTCCATATACGTTCCCATTGCAGATGCGACTATAACGCCCGGCCGCATCTGCTTTTTTGCAAAAAGCGGCGGACGCGCTCAATACGCGCAACAAAGGCTGGCGCTGCCTGTAAATCACCGGATGATATCCATGATGAGCAGATGGCGCATCTAATCCTCATATGATGAATTCCTGCGGTATGCCCTGAAAAATTCCCCCACATTGTTTGATTATTGACTAAAAAGTCAACGTATCGTGATCGTGTGCAGGCTACATTCATTGAAATTCTGGCAAGTGGTCAAACATCCATCAACGATGTTGCGGCGCGGCTTGCGGTAAGCAGCCGAACGCTCCAACGGCGACTGCGCGTTGAGGGAACCAGTTTTCAAAAAGCGCCGGATGATCTGCGAGAAGAATTAGCTTGGCGTTATCTCATCTCCTCAGAGTACTCCAGCGGACAAATCGCTTTTTTACTGGGATATGAAGAGGCAAATTCGTTGTATCGCGCCTTTCGTTCCCGAACCGGCCTAACACCCGAATATGCCCGGATTCGGGGGCGACAAAAAACCACGGATAATGGATACATGAATGTGAAGATATTCGCAGCATAAACAAAATGCGCCTTCAGAAATTCCGAAGGCGCACTCATCCTTGCGTTACAAGGACGTGGTTAGGAGACTACCGATAGTTGCCTACTAACGGAACCGTTCCGCTGAAACCATACATAAATGTGGTGTCTGCGTTACCGGCGGCGTTAGAATTCTTCAAGAAGAATGTATTTGTGTCATACACGCCTACAGTAGCAAATCCTTGACCAGTCCAATCACCGGCGATAGGAGTTGAGCCTATTGGGCCATACGCAAAGGTGTAATCCGGTAAACCGGCGGCTAAGGTATTCTTCAGGTAGAATGTTCCTGTTGAAGGATCATACACACCGACTGAAGTATGACCGGATCCACTCCAGTCACCGACCACCGGAATATCTCCCGGACCGCCGAAATTAAAGGTAATATCTGCGCTGCCGGCGGCGTTGGAATTCTTCAGGTAGAATGTGCCGTTTAGGTATATACCTATAGTGCTCTTGCCCTGACCCGTCCAGTCACCGACTAACGGAACAGCGCTGCTGTTGATTGGCCCGTACTGGAAGGTAATATCCGCATTACCGGCTGTATCGCTGTTTTTCAGGTAAAACACACCGTTGTTATACACACCGACGGTTTGGAAGCCCTGACCCGTCCAGTCGCCAATCAGCGGCGTGGAGTTAGCTGGGCCATACTGCACAGTAACATTGGCAGTACCGGCTGTGTTGCTATAGTTCAAGAAGAATG
>JAKAOI010000148.1 GCA_021812265.1 Chloroflexota bacterium
GCCGGCGCCAAATTACTGCTTACATCAAACTTAACCTATCGCAAAGGGAAAGATGTACAATTAAAAGGTATTGTTGATGATGCAGTTATAAAAACTGAGGGGCTTATTGAAAAAGTAGTGGTATGGCAACGTGGCAGCCAACCAATAGCCATGACCGAAGGCAGAGATATTACATGGGAGCAGTTTATGGCGCTTGGAGCCAATCAATCCACAACCCATGAAGTTATGGAATCGAATGAGCCGGCTTTTATTTTAGCCACATCAGGCACTACAGCCAGACCCAAGCTGGCGGTGCACACTCACGGCGGCTATCAGGTAGGCATTTTCAGCGACGCGCAGTGGATGTTTGGCATGAAACCCTACGATATTTGGTGGTCTACATCAGATATCGGCTGGATTGTGGGGCATAGCTATATTGTATATGCGCCGCTTCTGGTTGGCTCTACTACAATTGTCTATGAAGGAGCGTTAGATTATCCGGCTCCTTCCAGTTTTTACCGCACATTGGAACACGAACATGTAACGGGAATATTTACTTCGCCGACTGCAGTGCGTATGCTCATGGGTCACGGAACTGCCGCAGCAGAAACCAGCGATCTTTCGGCAGTAGAAAGAGTATTCTGCGCCGGCGAACCACTAAATGAGCCGGCTTGGGAATGGATTCAAAAAGATGTTTTCAAAAATCGCACACCAGTCATCGATCATTGGTGGCAGACTGAAACCGGCGGTCCCGTCATCGGAAACCCTTACGGCATTGCAACATTGCCGATTAAGCCCGGCTCGGCAACTATTCCCCTTCCCGGATATTCTGTAGAAATTGTCACACCCGAAGGGCGGCCTTGCGGTCCCAATGAACGCGGCATTGTTGTTATTAAACGGCCATTTCCCAGTTTAATCCCCACGTTATGGGGAGAAACTGAGCGATATGGCGAAGATTATTGGAAACGCATATCCGGCGCATATTACACCGGTGACGCCGCTATGATAGACGAAGACGGCTACGTATGGTTCAGCGGCCGCGCTGATGAAATTATTAAAATCGCCGGACATCGAATTGGCACTATCGAGGTGGAAACTGCTTTACTTCGGCATCCCGCCGTTGCCGAAGCCGGAGTTACCGGCAGGCCAGATGAACTGCGCGGCGAAGTTATTTCTGCTTTTGTGGTGGTTCGCCCCGGGCACACACCCAATGACGAACTGCGCGCGGCTTTGCGGCAAACGGTGCGCGATGAACTGGGCGCCGTTGTAGTAATCGGAGATATTGAATTTGTTCATATTCTGCCAAAAACACGCAGCGGTAAAATTATGCGCCGTGTGCTGAAAGCCGTAGTTACCGGAAAAGATCCCGGTGATGTTTCTACTATTGAAGATGAAGGCTCTGTCGAAGAAGCCCGTGAAGCGTGGACCAGTTTACACGAAGCTTTGCAAAAAAATAATCAGCCGCCAGCCGGTCAATAACAATGTCAAATACCTAATTTTACTTTTAGCATTCCTTAACGAACATGACTTTCGCTTCAGCATGGAACATGGGGGGATGTACAAGGGGCGACGCCCCTTGTACGTGGTTCTGGGGTGTCTCCAGACCTCCCTTTGTTGCAGATACGAGAACCATACGCTTCTCTTTCAAGCGAAAGTCTTAACGAAATATCTTTATAAATACAAATAGTAAACGTCCGGCTGGAAAAATTTCCGACCAGCCGAACGTATATTGTAACTCTTGAAATCTATTGCGCAAAATTATCCGCCGAAAAAATTGTTTTTTCGCGCCGGCGCCAGAGGCAATCTATGCCGCCGAAGTAAAATTTTTTGACAACGCAGAATTGCCGCGAAAATACGCCAGCAACGCAATGCCCGAAGCAACTGCCATCCCCAGCACAAATAGCAGCCATGACCCCATAGTTAAATTATTTGCCACTGCAAAAGAACGAAACTGCTGCGCAGTTGTTTGCAACATGATTCCATAAATAAACACAGCTATTGTCATCAAAACCATAGACGCTGTTACTACCAGAGCCGGCCAGCGGGCAAATAGCAGCTTTGCGGCAGGCGTATCTGCGCTGCGAATCGCTGTAATCACTCCTTTGGCGCTAAAAAATGCCCATACAGCAAACCACACAAAATACACTACGTGCGCCGCAAAATATTTCGCCACTGTCACGCCGGTTGCGCTATGCCAAACATGTATTACCACCGCCGGCGCAAATATTACCATAGCAAATCCAATGATCGGATACAAAAATTGCCTCCGAATTTCCGGTTTATGGCGCCACGCATACAGCGCTGCCGGCGCACCGCCGATAAGCGCCGCAGCCAGCGCCAGAAGAGCCAGCGCGCCAATAAGATTGTATACAATTTCCGAGGCAGATCCCCAAAGCAGGCGCAGGCCAAGGAATGTCGGGCCAGTCTTTTGCGCCACATATGCGCTGTCATCCAAGCTGCCATTAAAAAATAGCCCAAGCGTTATAAACGCAATATATGATCCAAATACCGTAAAAAGTGAGTTTTGATACTTCTGCATAGTTGCATTTCCTTTCATATATGTACATAATGTGTCTTTATGTTCTGCAATAAGCGTATAAATGAGGTCTTTTAGCGCAAATACAGTATAACGAAATAGTTTTGCCGCGCGCATATCACGAATTTGCAAGGCGAAATCACGCGCCATCTGGCTGCTATAATTTTTGCGAAACTCTGCCGGCGCCAAACGGGCAATATTTTTAAACAGCCACAGCGCCAAACGCCTTTTACTTGCAGTGTTTGACATAAATGAATTTTTTTCAGGTTGATTCATTGCGTTCTCCCACCCAACCCTAATTCCGGATATTCATCAAAAGTTACCCCCATTTGGCGCGCACGTTCAACAAGCCTGCTAAGCCGACTGGTTTCAAGCTGCAGCGCTGCTAACCCTAATTCGGTAATTTTGTAATATTTCCGCCTTTCATCATCTAACACTGGGTCTGGCCGATCATCCGACTCGATAATAAGGCGATGTTCAAGCATTTGCTTGATAGAACGGTATAACGTTGCCGGACCCAGCTCTACTGCCCCCATTGATATTTCTTTTACTTCGCGCATAACGCCATATCCATGCTTTTCTGAAATTGCCAAGGCAAGCAATACATGGTATACCGCAGGTGTCAGCGGTAGCAGCGCGCGCGCTTGATCTAAATTGGTGTTCATTGTGTTACCTTCTAATAGCGCTGTGTATGTATATGGACAAAAGCTTTAAACCCCAAAAATAGGGCATCCGTATTGGTTATATCCATATTGATTATATCCAATACAGATATATTAGCATAAACGAAATATAAAGTCAATACGAAACACAACAAAAAAACTGTTGCAAAAAAAGAACTCTTTGATAAAATAAAGATATGAAACTAAGCTTACGGCAATCACATTCAAACGTTTGAGTATTTTCTTCTGTACGACCTGTAAAAATATGTGAAGGTCTTGTATTGTATTCCGCCGCTGTTACCCGCATAATTTTCTTGCGGGACAGAACAACGCGCAGCGCGGCGCGATCACTGATTTTAAGATACCTCAAAGGAGACGTGTCTCATGCAGTATATTCTGGCAATCGATCTAGGAACATCCGGACCCAAAGTAGCGTTGCTGTCCATTCACGGTGAAATAATTGATAGTGAATTTGAAGAAGTAAAACTTCTCCTCGTGGAGAATGGCGGCGCAGAGCAATCTCCTGATGAATGGTGGCGAGCAATCGATGTATCAGTAAAACGGCTTTTATCGCGAAAACCCGTTCCTAGCAGTGATATCATCGCAATTGCAAGCACAACACAGTGGTCGGGAACAGTGGCAGTAGATAAAACCGGCAAGGCGCTGGGCAACGCTATCATCTGGATGGATTCTCGCGGCGTTGCGGATATCAATACTATGATCCGCGGAGCCATCAATATAGAAGGATATGGGATGGGCAAGCTTTTAAAGTGGATTAACCGCACCGGCGGCGCGCCCGGAAAAGCCGGCAAAGATCCTATTGCGCATATTCTCTATTTGAAACGCAATCATCCGGATCTCTATCGCCAAGCGCATACATTTTTGGAGCCGGTAGATTACCTAGGAGCGCAATTAACAGGGAACATTGCGGCGTCGTATAATTCAATCGTCATCCATTGGCTTACAGACAACCGAAACATCAATCATATTCACTACGATAAAGGCTTGCTGCGGCTGGCCAAGATTGACGCCGCCAAACTTCCTGAACTCAAGCCAGCAAACTCCGTTCTGGGTGTATTATCGAAAGATATTGCCCGAGACTGGGGTTTAAACGAAACTGTTCAAGTTATTATGGGGTCTCCCGACGTACACTCCGCAATTGTTGGCTCCGGAGCAGTTAAAGATTATGAGGCCAATCTTTATGTTGGCACATCATCTTGGCTAATTTGCCATGTTCCGTTTAAAAAAACCGACCTCTTTCACAACTTAGCGTCGCTTCCTTCGGCTATCCCCGGGCGGTACCTGTTAACCAATGAACAAGAATGCGCCGGCGTTAATTTGCAGTTTTTGCGTGACAACATTATCTTCCATACTGATGAATGCGCTACACCAAAACCTGCCAACGCCTATGAGCTTTTTAATCAAATGGCTGCCCGTGTTCCTCCCGGCAGTGATAAATTGATTTTTACGCCTTGGCTCTATGGAGAGCGCACCCCAATAGAGGATCCATCTGTGCGGGGCGGCTTCTTCAATCAATCATTGCGCGCTACACGCGAACATTATGCGCGGGCAGTGATGGAAGGTGTGGCGTATAACTCTCGCTGGCTGCTGCAATATGTGGAAAACTTCATTGGCAAACCTTTAACAACCATCAACTTCACCGGCGGCGGAGCGCAATCTGATTTATGGTGTCAGATCTTTGCTGATATCTTTGATCGCCCTATTCGCCAGATAGAAAATCCCATGCAGTCAAATGCGCGCGGCGCTGCCTTGCTGGCAAGCGCGGCGTTAGGGTACATCACCTATGAGGACATTGGAAAATACGTCTCTGCCACAAAAACCTACACACCAAACCCAAGTAATCGTAACATATACGACGGATTATTCCGGGAGTTTTTAGAGATATATAAGGCAAACAAGAAAATATATGCGCGGTTAAACAATATGTAAGCGTGCGCTATAAACCGCACAGCGCTTTAATTTGCTGAAAAAGAATGTTCAATAACCAGAATCGCAGATGGCAGATGGTTTTTCTTATAGAAACTGGGGGTGGGCGCCCCCAAATTTTTTTGGTAATCTCTTTTTTTTTATATAAAATAACAAGGTTAGGGTACACATGGATATTGTAGATTTCTTTTTAGATCATATTGATCGCATGCCGCCGTCATTTGCTCGCTTCGTTGAGAAGCGAATCAAAAAGATTCCGTCAATTCAGCAAAAAATCGATCGGGAATATGACACTATGCTCTCCGGTTTAGAGCCGGCGCTAAAACCGTATGAGGAAGCGTTTCCGGCGCTCACAAGTATTCCGGAAACTGGTCGCAGTCGTGAGGATATTTTACATGAAATGGAATCGCTGCGCGACCTGGAAGAAGCACATTGGAAAGACGGGTTCGTTTCCGGCGCAGTATATCACGGAGACGCCGAACATATAAATTTTCTAAACCAAGTATACGCTATCAATTCACAAAGTAATCCATTGCACATAGATGTTTGGCCCAGCACAGCCAAATTTGAGGCCGAGATTGTAGCAATGACATCTCATATGCTCAACGGCGCAGAAATTGGCGCGTGCGGCACAATGACATCCGGCGGAACTGAAAGCATTTTGCTGGCAATGAAAACATATCGTGATATGGCGCGGGAGCAAAAAGGCATAACCCACCCTGAAATGATTGTCCCGGTTACTGCGCATGCGGCGTTTGAAAAGGCCAGTCAATATTTTAATATCACAATGAGGCGTGTGCCCATTGACGAGCATTTTCAAACTGATATCAACGCGGTACAAAAAGCAATAAATCGCAATACCATCGTTCTGGCAGGATCTGCTCCAACATTTCCGCATGGTGTGATAGATCCTATTCTAAAATTATCTGAATTGGCGCGCCGGAATAACATTGGCTTTCATACAGACGCATGTTTGGGCGGATTTGTGCTGCCTTGGGCAGAGAAGCTGGGATATGATGTTCCAGTTTTTGATTTTCGTCTGCCCGGTGTTACCTCTATTTCCGTTGATACTCATAAATATGGGTATGCGGCCAAAGGCACATCAGTTATTTTATATCGAAATAAAGATTTACGTCACTATCAATACTATGCAACGGCCGATTGGCCC
>JAKAOI010000149.1 GCA_021812265.1 Chloroflexota bacterium
AGTATTGCAACCCCGAGGGATCCAATAGCTGCCCCGTGTAGCCCCGCTGCGTCGGCATGCTCCCACTCGTGACCAGCACTGCCCCATATGGCGCATACACCGCCGTCGCTTCCACTGTCCCGTTCGCCGCCAACGACTCCCCAATGCTTCCCAACCCATCCGTCACCAGATAGTGCACCACTCCCCCCACCACTTCAACTTGCAGTGGCCCGGCGCTCAGATACTCCTCTGTCGTCGTGCTCGTCCCCGCTGTCGTCAGCTGCTCTAGTCCCGCATAGTACAACGTCGTTGTCGTCGCTCCGTTCGCTACGGCCTCCTGCCACACACGGTTCCCTTCCCCATCATACGCATACTTCCCCGTCCCACTCGGATTCACACCCGCACTCTGCCAGCTCTCCAGCTCGTTCCGCGCGTCATACCCCAATGGTTGCCCGTTCCGGCTCGTCATGTTCCCCGCCGCGTCATAGCTCGCGCTGTACCCATTCACACTCGTCACCGCGTCCACATGGCTCGCGTCCCCATAGGTGTACCCGCTCCCCTGTAGTCAACCGGTTCAACACATCAAACCCAAATGTCTGCGGCGCTTACAAACAGACAGCGTTCACGTTGCAGAAAAAAAGAAAATTTATTTGGGGACACCCTGATCCTCACACAAAGAGATGGCCGACCTTGGGAAATCTCTGCGCATTCGCAAAAGGAGCATGGACGGCGAAATCAGCTATTGCGTGGGATTTTTCCGACGCCGCTGACACATTCAATAAGATTGGTTCATTTCCCCTTTGACATTCACAATTGGCTCTTTCCAACAATCTTTATTTTGGGTGAATTTCATAGTAAGAGCAGGATCTGACATGATTTAAATAACCATCCCTTATTCCATTAAATTTCGAAAATTTCAGCAACTTTACGAATTTCAGCATTTTCGCTTTGCTTAGTTTGTTGTAAAAATTGGATGAGATAAGGAGATTGTACAGCGCTTAACAATTCTGCAAATATTTGATAAGTTTCTCCTGTTATTTCATATGTTTCTCCGACTATTTGATGCGCAAGCACTTGTTCAATACACTTCGGTAGTTGCTCTAGCAGCCATCGTCGATCCATTGAGAACAGTATTTCATATACCAAACTGCTATCTTCATGTTTCCATGATGCCAGCCAAACGAGTATTAAAAATATTGGTTTTTTAAATGTATCATCCAAATACGATATAATTTTTAAGGTAAAAGAGCGAGTATTACGGGAACGCAGACGCCAATTCATGGAAACAGAGAGACTGCGCTTCATTGCATCTTCGACTGGGATATACCCTTCAACAACATCAAGAATATCCTCATCTTCACTTTGTGCTGCATTTTGCGCAAAATCGGATAAGTATGGCAGGCGCAGATGTGCAAGCAGCCATAAAAATGCCCCATATTCTTCATATGTTGCTGATGTTTCCAAAACCCGTTCAATTTCTCTGGGTAAATGTTCCTCTACCCATTCTCTATCTATCGTTTGGATAATATGTATAATATAAATATTATCTCCATGCTCCCATGATAACAGCCAAACTAAAGTAGAAAATAGCCGCTTTCGATATGAATCTCCTAATATATTAAGCGCTTGAAAAACTATGTTTCGCTCTTGTGGATTTTGTAAAGATCGATTTAATACCTCAATAATTTGCTCTTCTAAAATAGGATCAACGATATGCTTTGCCTGTTCACAAAACTCCCTCAAAACTGTTTGAAATTGTTGGGATGAGTGAATTACCTGCTGCCATTGTTCTTCAAATGATAGGATAGTCATGTTAGATTCTATTACCTCATAATTATAATAATAATGTATAAAATCATACTATTGATATTTAAAATTGCTGCGTCATATAATATCATGATTCATAATATTATATTTGTTTATAATAAATTGTTTTAAACAAATATTCACGATAATACATATTAATTAATATGTATTAATATTAATTTTCGCTTTTAATTAAATTTATTAATTGTTCTAAATATGGTGAATGAGTTATTCTTAATAATTCACTAAAATTTTTGTACGTTCCCTCATCTGCTTGCCGTAAAAGTACCCGATTCATCTGAATCGGTAATTGTTCTTGTACCCACTCTTGCTTCATTGAAATAATCACATCATGAATGAGATAATTTTCTTCATGCTTCCATGATAGCAACCATACAAGTGTTGGAAATATAGCCATTTTGATCGTGTCATCTAAAAAATAAATAAGTTTTAATATAAATATATCATTTGTGTTACTGCGGACTCCTAACTCAAGATTAGTGAGAAAATCATCTCTTGAAGTTTGTGTATTAATCTTATACCATTTAATTGATTCGTACATGGCTATGTCTGATTTTTCCAGAGCGCCTTGTAGAAATTTATGTAAATATGATGAATGTAAATAAAATAGCACCCAAGCAAACGCCTCATATACATCATATGTTGCTGATGTAGAAATAATTTTTTCTATTTCATGCGGTATTTGTTCTTCCATCCATTCGCGATCAAGCAACAAAATTATCTTCAGAATATCCGCGCTATATTTACGTTCTTGGGATACAAGCCATATTAGTGTAGGAAATAATAGTTTTCCAAATATATCCCGAAATGGAATGGTATATAATACATGTAACGCTGTTTGCCTCTCATGTGCAGTATGTAAAGCTTGCTGTAAAATTGCAGCCATCTGTTTTTTAGAATCGGCATCTATAGATTGTTTTGCTGTTGCTTGAAATTTCCAAGACGCCGATTGTTTTTGATATAATGACTTTATTACCTGCTGCCATTGTTCTTCAAATGATATTGTATTCATTTCGTTATTCCTGTCCATTCCCACGGTAATGATTGAACCAAATTGATAAATTGACCAACAGTCATGGGTTGAGTAGGATAAAGTGTACGATGTCCCGATGACATAATACCATCTTCAATATCGCTCCCATCTGCAGAATAGGCTAATCCTTCCGGAAGATCTGTTCCGGCTGGAAGTTTCCAAACTGAACCTCCGACTCGAAGATTCTCAATACTATTAGCATTAGAAGCTCCAGGAGGAAATTTTGCGTCAGATGGCTGAATAATGTCAGAATTTTCTGAAAGGCCAAAATCTTTAGGGCGACCACCTTTAGGAGCATTTTTATTTCCAACAGAATATAGATCTTCTGGTGTTTTAGTAACCTTACAATCCGTGTTATGCGCAACCCACTGGTCAGCGTCCACCGCATACGTGGGTCATCCTGTACCGTGAGGTTATACCGCACAGCCACACCAAAGATGTGCTGTAACGCTACCACCACGCCATACCCGCCATCAAGCTGCCGAATCTGCTCCCCAATGCGCAGATCTTCCGCGCTCACAAACCCACGGTCCGTTGTTAAGAACGGGTGCTCGTCGGTGGTGTGCAGCGTCTCCGCTGCCGGGGGCGCTTGGCTGCCATGCGCCTGCACATCTGCTGTGCGCTGCTGATACCCAGCGTTGGATTCGCTACTGCGACAACAACTTGCGCTATAGAGGTGTACGCTGCTATAACGCGGTATTACCGCTGTTTTTCATCACGGATTTGCTCATCATTGCGATTGTTTTTGCTTCCATTCTTATTTACCGCCGACGTAAATGCTTCTATTGCCACT
Source organism: Chloroflexota bacterium (assembly GCA_021812265.1). Taxonomy (GTDB): domain Bacteria; phylum Chloroflexota; class Ktedonobacteria; order Ktedonobacterales; family JACDGC01; genus JAJYBV01. The sequence continues at coordinate 3,633 of JAKAOI010000149.1, forward strand.
CTCACCGCTATTTGCTCGCTCGGATTCATCTTTCTAAATGTAGCGTCTGCCATGATTACCTGAATGAGTTTTGCTGTATTCACTTCTCGTTTTTCCATTACCAATTTTCTGCGCTGCAACATAATATAGGGAAGGATACCGTCAACATCCCTGCGTATTTCATTGATTCGTTCATCGCTTATCTGGGGTTTTTGTTCCTGGTCAATCCGCTCATGTATTTGCGTACGGATTTGTTTGCCTGATTGCGCTTTCCATATTGGTCCTATTGGTTGTATATTGATATCTTTTTTCCGTGTTATACACCACAGTATAAAAGAAGGAATAACTATAACATAACCTATAAAAATAGGCCAAGCAGCAAACATTGAAATAATAGGTGTTATCATTTCACAGGTAACATTACTATGGCAGTATGTTGCTAACTGCGATAGTAATGTTGGAATGAACATCAGCATGAATACTAAAAGTAGAAGGCTGAGGACCCCGATCACTTGTGCCCATATACCTGTTACAACCCCAGCTTCAAATGGCCCCTCGCCAAGGTGAACTCGTTTTAAAACCAATCCATCAACTATTCCCATAATGGCAAACTCAATAAACCCTAGTATTAGTAACTGACCTGACCCAAAATCTATCAAATTGACCATTTCTAAAAAACCACCTTTTTTTGTTTTTGTTAGTCTAACGTTTTTGGTTTCTCATCACTTCGTTGCATATGTTGCTTTGAAACATCATATCCAACCTGCTACTGTGTTCCATGCATTTGTTACTGTATTTGAAACATCAGACGTTACAGCAGATGTTATATTTGATGTTGCATTTGCAATCGAATTTGAGAAGTGACTTGCAGCAAAATCGCCAATCCAAGATCCAGCCATTCCACCTACTATACCTCCAACAAAATATCCAGCCAAACCACATGCTGGGCCACATAGTGCAGTGCCTAAAACTGCTCCTCCCAAAGATCCATAATAACCACCTGCTACTCCTAATCCCAAAGAAAACGCTCCATGAGCAATACCAACACCAATAGAGCCAGCAAGATTATGTGATTGCGCATAATAAGCACTGCCACTTGTCCATGCGTCCCAAATGGATCCTGCTATTGCTAACCCCCAGCCCATCATTTTAAGCCCGCTTAAATTTCTGCCGTCTATCCCAATACTCTTAATAGCGCTGGTAATGTCATCATTTCCACGATATGGTTGCTTTATCATACCACCAACGATGTCGGGTACATCTGTCACGGTACCCATAGGATCAGAACTATTAACTTCAACTGCATATCTTCTTCTCAAATACCCATTAACCGTATTGATGAGTTGTATTCCATGGTTGGATGTAGCATATTCCTGCATGGAAACTCCTATAGTAGCTGCAGTATATACATCATTAAGAGTTTGAGCAATTGCATCAGAATATGGGATGCTGTAAGAATCATTGGCATTGTAATTAGGCGCATCACCACCTCCACCGGCCCCAGCAGCTATAATATGTCCTGTGGGGTCACTCCATGTCTCCGGGTTGCCGCCCACATAGGCGTAGCGATTCGGTCCCTGCATCGTGTCGGCGCTGATGAATTGCCCGATACTCGGATCATAATACCTCGCATGGTAGTATTGCAACCCCGACGGATCCAATAGCTGCCCCGTGTAGCCCCGCTGCGTCGGCATGCTTCCACTCGTGGCCAGCACTGCCCCATACGGCGCATACACCGCCGTCGCAGCGCTTGATTCAAACATGCGGCATGTGCTATAGGACAAGCGTCATATGATAGATGATTTATTAATTCTCGAATTTAAATATTTCATCGAATTTAAACATTTCATCGTCATCACCTAAATAATACATATCTATATCTATATCTGCGCCTATCTCACCTAAAAATTGTAAAATATGCGCTGGAATCACAATACCTGGCATCTGTTGATGCATTATTTGTACAACTATCTCTAAGTTAAATGCAACATCATACATCTGTTGTATTTCCAATAATTCTTGCTTTTTTATGACTATTCTTTGATATATTTGATTTAATTGTTCAGTTACCTCTAACTGTTTTTCTTCTGGTGTGTGTATTTGCCATAAAGTACTGCGGTGAAGATGATGAGGTTTCCATGAAGTTGGTTCCCCTTTTATCCAAAATCTATCTGGTTCTATACCTAATAATTTTGTAATTTCATGAGGATCAAAAAAATCATCACTTATTATCACAAATTCTGTCTGTAGTGTTGTATATATGGGAAACATTGAATCACCTCACTTATGGATTTGCATTTTTTATATTATATCCAGTATCAATCTCTTCACTTTGTGTTCCTTTACGGTAAAGCCACAGTTTACCATTACTATCCACATAAAAATCCTCTTTTATAGCATAGGTGTCGACATGGAACCCGCCGTGATCAATGGCTCCGGAGAGGTCATTACCTCAAACAGCACTCCTGCTAAAGCCCCTACGCCAGCCATAATAACTACAGCTCCAAAGCTAATACCTGCGGCGGCGTCTAGTAACCATCCCACAACATTCAATGCAGCCTCAGATGCTCCACTGCTCGCCGCCGGAGCCGTTTCAGAAGCTGATAAACCAAATCCAGTACATACTGGATCCCCAATAACAGAGATCGG
>JAKAOI010000150.1 GCA_021812265.1 Chloroflexota bacterium
ATCTGTGGGCGATCTTCAAACAGCTGAAAAATATTTCCGCGTTCGCCGGGCGGGATAAGATCGCGACCTATGCCATTTCGCCATTGTTTATCGAACAGCCGGGTTATCTGGCCATGCACATTCAGTTCAATTTTATAATAGCTATTTTCCAGCGAGGTTGCAGTTATGTGCATAGCATTTTCCGGCAGTGGAGCAACTTCCCTTGAAGTTATTCCGCTATACCCAAATGATGGGATATCCGCGCAATATACCAACGCGCATTGATCCGCCGTTTCCTGATACGGCAGCTGAAGCAACTGTGCAGTATCCCTATCAATACACAATACATCATCCCGCGCAAAATCCAATGGATTAAACACCAAAAGCGCCGCAGTTTCGCTGTGAATTTTTGCGGAAATCTCACCGACAGCCATTTGAATAATTTGCTGCAAATCAGCAAAAAGCGCAGTAAACTGTTTCCGCGCATCATCATATACCGGCGCAATGGAAGATCCGGGCAAAATATCATGAAATTGATTTAAAAGCAATGTTTTCCAAAGTGCATCAAATTGCATGTACGGATACTCTGCTCCGGTATAAATATGGCTCATTAGCGCCAGCCACTCTGCATTATGCATATCTCTTTCCGCTGTACGCATCGCTTTTTTAATATACGCTTGGCTGGTATATGTGCCGCGATGATATTCAAGGTACAGCTCACCAACCCACTTGGGAGTATCTGCCCGCAGCAAAACACGGCTGCGGATGCGGTCTAGCGCTTCGATAACACCGCCGGATTTGACGCGCGGCATTTCGGGTGAAACAGAGTCTTGAAATAGCTCCATCATTGTAACTTGGTCTTCAGTTGGGCCGCCGCCGCCGTCTCCCCAGCCAAAAGCGAGCAGCAATTCATGATTCAGTGATTTTTGCTGATACATTTTCCATGTTCCCGAAACAACATCCGCAGTCATTTCGCCGTTATAGGTATACATCCACGGGGTAAGAAAATGCGCCGGAGCAGTAATAAATTGCGCCAAAACACGCGAACCATCAAGGCTTTCCCACCAGAATGTATCATAAGGAAAACGATTGGTTTCATTCCAGCTTAACTTTGTTGTTACAAAATATTCTACACCCGATTTTTTCATCAGTTGCGGTAACGTCGCGCTGTAACCAAAAACATCGGGCAGCCAGAGAACTCTGCTGGCGTGGCCAAATTCCTCACGGAAAAAACGCTGCCCAATCATAAACTGCCGCACGAGGCTTTCGGCTCCGGTAATATTAGTATCCATTTCCAGCCACGTTGCGCCTTCGGCTTCCCACTGGCCCGCAGCAATTTTTTCTTTTATTTTGGCGTATACATCCGGATGATCTTCTTTTATAAACTGATATAACTGCGGTGTGCTGGCAAAAAAATGATAATCGGGATGGCTTTCCATCAGCGTCAGCGCCGTTGTAAATGTATGCAGCGTTTTCAGGCGTGTGTGTTTCAGGCGCCACAGCCACGCAACATCAATATGCGCGTGTCCCACTGCGGTAAGCGCAGGCAGCGGCGTTCCGGCGGCAGCAGAATTTTGTATCAGCATATTTTGCCGGGCGGCGCAAAGATGTTCATACGCTTTTGCGCATGAGATATAAAAATCCTCTGGTGATTGTTTTCGGAAGTCCAGCGCATTGCAAGCGCTGTTTAGCGCATTAGTCAGCGCGCTGTATATCGAAAGCTGCGGATCAGCGCACTCCGCCGTTTCATACATGGCGCGCATCAGATAATATAACGAATCTGCCGCTTCGTCATACAGTCGTAACTCTAAAGTATGAACCGTTCTCTCAGCGTTTTGCTGCAACCCAGACCATACCTGAAGCGCAATATCTATCGATGCGGAAGCGGCAAGAGTTGGCGGAAGCACAGCTTCGTGATGATAATGGTCAATAGCCTGCAGCGCAACGCCATTGATTATTAAAAGACATTCGGGCAATAGATTCGGACACTGCGGATCAGACAGCGCAATGCGCACTGCAATTTTTCCGCCCCGCCACGGCTCAGGAATTTCGCAAACGGCGCGCATCAGATATATTGCGTCGCTTTCACCCCATCTGCTGCCCGTTTGCAGTGTAAAGATGGAGGGAGCAGGATCATCACCAACGGTAATTCGTTCAGCGCGTACACTACGAATGGGAAGGGTTTCACGAACTCGCAAAGAGGCAAGTGTTTCAATACAGCGTTGTACACGATTGCGGGAAAGAGTCATAATCTGAAAAATCCTTTACGATGACGATACATCAGCAAACAAAATACATCGACCGGAACCGCCGCGATACTTAGTATATCAAAAGAACGGCGCAACCGCAAATAAAGCGCCATAAGAAAACACCGGAACGCATCTTACGAACCGGTGTTTTCAAAAAGGAAGTAAAGGTGTATGCTATGGCAAACTAAACATTGCCTATCCAGTTTGCGGCGTTAAACGACCCCAAACCAGTTGTAAAGTCATAGCCGGTTCCGGCTGAGCAGCACGGAGAACCGTTAGATCCGCTTAAAATATCATGGTAATCTGAACTGTAGTTAGAAGACGTTGCCGCCGACTGATACGCAAAACGTGATGTAAGATTATTCGTGGTAAGTGTTGTGTTGTGATAGGCGTCTGCGTCAGCAATAACACCGGCAACACTGGGAGCGCCTACGCTGGTGCCACCAACAACAAACCAGTCAACATAACCTTGATACGAAGTGCTGTCATAAACTGCAACACCGGTACTCGGATCGCCAACCCACGCAACATCAGGTGTGCCGCGTTTTCCGTTGCAGTTATTCACATTAGCAACAGAGCCGCAGTAACCGTTCTGGTAAGCCGGTTCACTTTCATATGAGCTGGGACCGCCGCCGCCGCTGGACCATGCGGTTTCTCCACCATATGAACAGCCGGTGGCTGCCCAATTCGTTGTTCCGCACGTGCCCGAAACAGTCAGCGATGTGCCGCCGATAGAAAGCACATATGGCGAAGCCGAAGGATATTCCGCCGGGGAGCCACTGTCTCCAGCAGAAACCGTAATCGCTACAGCCTTGTTAAAATAAGAGTCAGTGGAAGTTTCGCTGGATGATTCACTGCCGCCCCAGCTGTTGGAAACAACCTGGGCGTGCGATGTAGCATAATTTTCTGCAGTATATAAATTCGTGTTAGAAGCTGAGCTGGCTTCTACCAGTAAAATTTTTGCCTGTGGCGCCATCGCGTGCGCCCATTCAATATCAAGGCTGATTTCAGTTGCCCAGCCACCGTTATTTTTTGGAAGTTTTGTGCCACCTGTTTGATTTACAATAGTTAAACATGCGCAGCCGCCGGCCAAAGTTGGCAGACCAAACTGCGTGCTGAACACGTCAAAGTCATTTTTGGCGGTTGGGTCATTATATGCGTCTACAATCGCAATTGTTTTACCCGCGCCGGTATATGTTGAAGAAAGATTATACGCCCCACGAATTTGTTCCGGTGTATACCCATTTGTATACGTTGTTGTTCCAGTTAATGGCTTGATGTGAAACTGAGTATGAGAAAATCCTGTTGGTGAAGCTGCCTGCGCTGTCGTTTTTCCGCCAAATACAAATACGGCGACCAGCGTTACAATGGCTAAGCTGGTCCCTAAAAGAGCCAGTATTCTGCGCATTGCCAGAACCTCCAAATAAAAAAATAAATAAAATGTAACACGACAGTTAGATTGGTTTCTTCCACGCCACAAGTAAAAATATCGTGTTACTAATGTAGTATAAAAAAAAGTTCATTTGTTACGACAAAAAACATCAATTTTTAAAATTAGGTAAAACAACTATATAATCTGACATTTCATACTATTGATCGGCTGATTCGCAAAATAGAAACGCCAACGGCTCAGCAGTGACACAAAAAGGTATACAGAAGGCAAGCGGCGATTTCGCGCACATATGCGTTAAGCCGGCGCAGGAAATATATGAGATACCAACTGGCGCTTATTTTATGGTATGATTGAAGATATACAAATATATACGGCTGGTTATGTATTTTATAGACTGAACCTTGAAACGGATTAAAGGGAAATTTGGGGATGCCCAAACCCTATCCGGAAGCGCGCTGCCCATGAGCGACTTGCCTATGCTTTGCTTCCGATTTGGTCTATATAATGAGATATTTTCAATGTGTATTGGTTCATTAACATAAGCCGGATATAGTATTTCAAATCAAGAAACGTTCGCAGTAATTCAATACAATACTAAAAAGTATCGCTGCGCCGGAGGGTTACATAGATCATGGATAAACAGGTTGGTTCAGAAGCAATTAAACGCGCATTTCCGGAAATGTTAAAGGGCGGTGTCATTATGGACGTTGTAACGCCGGAGCAGGCGAAAATTGCCGAAGAAGCCGGCGCGTGCGCCGTTATGGCGCTGGAGCGTGTGCCGGCAGATATCCGCCGTGAGGGCGGTGTTTCGCGCATGAGCGATCCCGAACTCATTATGCAAATTAAAAGCGCGGTAACCATTCCGGTTATGGCAAAATGCCGCATCGGCCATTTTGTGGAAGCAGAAGTGCTGCAATCATTGGGAATAGACTGCATCGATGAATCGGAAGTGCTGACACCGGCCGATGAAAGCTTCCATGTCAACAAGCGCGATTTTACCATTCCCTTTGTGTGCGGCGCTCGCGATTTAGGAGAGGCGCTGCGCCGTATTGGTGAAGGCGCCGCCATGATTCGCAGCAAAGGCGAAGCCGGCACCGGCAATATTGTTGAAGCAGTGCGGCATTTGCGCACCATTCAAGATGGCATGCGCAAAGTAATTGCCTTGCCCGAAGAAGAGTTGATGACAGAAGCCAAAAATCTTGGCGCGCCATATGACCTTTTACTTGAAATTCGTAAACAGAAACGTCTCCCTGTCGTTATGTTCTGCGCAGGCGGTATTGCAACCCCGGCAGACGCCGCCTTGGTTATGCGGCTGGGCAGCGATGGTGTGTTCGTCGGATCCGGCATTTTCAAATCTTCAGATCCGATTCGCGTCGGCAAAGCCGTGGTCCGCGCAACCACTCATTTTCAAGACCCGGGTATTATTGCGGAAGTATCGCGAGGTTTGGGCAAAGCAATGGCCGGAATCGACCTGCGGACACTGCGTCCGGAAGAAATGATGGCCTCGCGCGGCTGGTAGGAAGGCGGGTTTTCAATGAAAGTTGGTGTATTGGCGCTGCAAGGCGATTTTCGTGAACATTGCGCGATGATAACACATTTGGGAGCCGAAGCAGTGGAAGTGCGTTTACCGAAGCATTTAGACGGTGTAGACGCGCTGATATTGCCGGGTGGCGAAAGCACAACCATTGGAAAACTAATGGTAGAATATCAGTTGGTAGAGCCGCTGCGCGCGCTGATTGCTTCAGGATCGCCGGTATGGGGCACGTGCGCAGGGTTGATTTTGCTTTCGCAGAGAACAGATAACGCGATGGCAGGTCAACCACTGCTGGCAACCATGGATATTACAACGTTGCGAAATGCTTTCGGCTCTCAGCGGGAAAGTTTTGGCGCTGATATCACCATTCCAATTTTGGGAGAAGAAGCATACCACGCAGTATTTATTCGCGCGCCGCTCGTTTCTCAAGTCGGTCCCAATGTTACTGTTTTAGCAAGGCTGAATGGATCCGAATCAGAAATTATCGCGGTGCAAGAAAATAATATTATCGGCACTGTCTTTCATCCTGAAGTAACGTATGACACGCGATTTCATCGCTACTTCCTGCAAATGGCAGAAAAGCGTGTGAATATATAGTCTGTTTAAAGTGAGCGCTGGCGGAAGCCGGAACCACCAAAAATTGAACCGGAACAATGGCCAATTTCTATCAGAAAGGAGCTGCGCTGCCTTCGTCTTTTAGATAAGTATGAGAAGCGGCGTTGCATTGTGATGATTCGCCCTGTATTGTATGTCGATCTTCCCGGAATCTTTTTTGCGCTGGATCGCCGTGCGCGCGCCGGCGGACACTCCTTGGCAGATTTTGTAACATACCCGCAATTCCAGGAAAGCCACAGTGGGATTATGAACTTTCTGATAGATAAACTGCCGTTGCGGCCGGCGCTCAGAACATGGATAGCGGAAGATCACTGGCGGATTCAGGGAATTATTCAAATTCAAGAGCATATACAGTCTTCTTCATGGGAAATTACCTATTTAGTTTCCCTGCGTCAACGCGAAGGAGACACCACCGGCAGTTTGCAAGAACTGCTGGAACATGCCGTGAACGCAGCGATTTTTCATGGTATGAGATCGG
>JAKAOI010000151.1 GCA_021812265.1 Chloroflexota bacterium
ATGAGGGAAATGGATTACAAGGAGATTTTTGGGGACACCCCAATCCCCGCGCAAGAGGCTCCGCCCCTTGCGAATCCCTGCATAGCTGCCGCAGGGATGTGAGGAGTATCTTATGAGGGAAATGGAAAAGGTGATTTTTGGGGGGACACCCCAAGCCCCGCGCAAGAGGCTCCGCCCCTTGCGCAGGGCTTGTTTTGGCTCGTCAAATTCCTGTAAAGTCACGCAACCTGTGATATGTGGTTACGTTATTTTGTTACCCTTTTTTAGAGGTTTGCGTTTTAACATTTGTAAGAAATAATGAGAAATGCTCTTACGATGAAGTGAGGAGCTGTAATTGAAAGTTAGAGGAAAACGATGCTCGAAACACAGGAGCAGCCGCTGCAGGCAATAGATTTTTCAACTATTGCCGAATCGTCTGCGCCGGGTATTTACCACGCATACCCTTATATTATCAGTACACCGCAATCTTCTTCTAAATCGCTTATTTGGAAGTCTGTTATTGTCCCTGCGTTGGAATTGTGGGCTATTTCACGGATTGTGTATGTAGCTATAACGCTTGTATATTTACGATTTATTCGCCCTGAATCTATTACGTTGCAATCTATGGCGGCCACATGGAATAAATGGGACGCAAATTGGTATTTAACTGCCTCTAAGGGGTATCCCGTTACCAATTCCTTGGCGTTTTTTCCGCTCTATCCGGCGCTTATTGCCGGCTTAACCCACTTTCTCGGCGCATCAAACAGGGTGATTGCGTCTTTAATTATCACCAATATTGCAGTGTTTGGTATTTTTATCGGTTTGATAGCATTGGCGCGGTTGGAATCGCAGAACAAAAATTCTGGGCGCGGCGCTGTATTAATTGCGCTGGCGTATCCGCTGGCGTTTTATTTAACAGCCCCATATAGTGAAAGCTTATTTATCTGCTTTGCAGTGTTTGCGTTTTATTTTGCGCGCGCGAGGCGGTGGAAAACGGCGGCTCTTTTTGCGTTTGCGGCGGGTTTTACCCACCCGACATCTATTGTGTTGGCGCCGGCGCTGTTTGCTGAATACGCCTCTGCGCAGGGCTGGTTTCGCGCGGAACTTTGGCGCCACGGCGCTTGGAAGTATTTTCGTCCTTCGGTGTCGCAAATAAAAACCGCCGCATTAGTAACCGGCGCTGTTCCGGCGGCGCTGGCGCTTTATAATACATATATTTGGCGGAAAACGGGATCTTTTTTTGAGTATAGCGCCATTCAGCATAATAACTGGGGGCATAGAATGCTGAATCCCCTGGATATTGTCTTCACACAAATACAGCGGATTTTTAACTTTTCGCTGGATTTGCATTGGCATACGCTGGTGTTGTGGAATAATGTGACAATATATCTGATTTTGCTGCTGACAATACTTATGATACGGCGCATGCCGATGTCTTATTCGGTGTTTATGTTTTCACTGATTATTTTGCTATTTTTAACGCCAATTCCCGGCAGACCCGATTTGTATTCTTCAACAGTCCGCCTGTTTGTTGCTTCTTTCCCGCTATATATTTGGCTGGGATTAAAAATAAAAGACCGTATTATGCGGCCTGCGTTGCTGTTGATTCCTGTATTTGCGCTGCAGGCGTTTTTGCTGATAGAATTTTTTCTGCGGGTTTGGGTAGAGTAAAATAATATCGCATGGCTCCATAATGCGGCGCATGAACGCGCGCGCAATCGGGGGCGACCCCCTTTTCGGCCGCCCCCTGATTTATTTGCGCGCCCCAATTTTTATACAAGCTGCGGCGCTGCCCCTTAGGGACTCTCTGTCGGAGCTGCAGAGAAAGCTTTCAAGATATTTCCGGGCGCCGCAAAAAATGTTCCAGCAACACCTCTTTTGTCATCCAAATTTCTTGTTGACGAACGGTTTGCATATGTCCTTTTGTCAGTCGGTTGACGCCGTCGGAACTATATAGGGTAAGCAGTCCGCTTAAAAAAAACTTTTCCATTTGGGTGTAGGCGTTTACCGGACGGTCACGAACCGTAAAGCCGATACGCTTGGCGGCGCGACTGAGCAGCGTAATTCCGAAAATAGCCTTGTAGCGTTTTCCGGTTTCATCTGCCTCCATATATTGCGCTAAAGCGGTTAGGTCTTGGCGGATTGCCGCTATAATTTCAAATGGTGAGCTTTCGGCATACACCTCCGCCAGCAATTTGTTATTCAGGTGCAGCTCGCAAATCAGATCGCCGTGTTGTATCAATGCGCCGGAAAGATGGAATGGTTTGCCGTTATAGCGGAATTTGGCAATATGGATGATATTTGCGCTTGCCCCCGGTATCTCTTGCGGGTGAGTAAAAAATATCATTATCCGTTCCCACACCGGCCAAAAAAGTAAAAATCCGCGGGCTTTGCCGGAATGAGATGAAAACGCCAAATTCCAAACCGCGGAAATGCGGCGCGTATTGCCGGTGTGTATGCCGCTTGAAGCAGGGATGGCCGGCGCCGCGAAAGGTTTTTCTTTTATTTTCAGCACAAATACAGCGCCGAGCAAAAGGAATACAACAGCGGCAATAAATACGGCGCGATAGCCGTTATTGATGGGCGCAATTTGCGCTATTCCGTTAATAACAATGCTGCCAATCAGCGGCGCAATGATAGACGGCACGGTAGAAGCCAAACTCCAAATACCCATATCTTTGCCAAAGTCGTCTTCGGATGGCAGTGTGTCTATCGCCATAGCCCAATCTGTGCTCATATATGCGCCATAACCAACCCCAAACACTATGCCCAACGGCCACAGAGGAAAACCCGATGGCAGGGCAACAAACGATCCCGCCGCCGCAGACATACATATGGAGGCAAAGCAAACAATAAAAATTCTGCCGATTTTATCGGAAAGCGTTCCAAAAAACAGCGCGCTTGCCATACCGCTTATCAGCGCCAAGCTTGCTACACCAACTGTTTGGCGGACGAAATCCGTGGCGTTATATACCGATGACACATAATATTCAATAAAAGTCATAAATAGTGTAATGCCTAGCATTACAAAGGCGCGGGTGAGAAAAACCCACGCAAAATTCGGATGCTTCCAAGGGTCGGTCCAAAGATTTTTGATGGAGCGGCGTGAAATAATATATTGTTGAGCCTGCAGACGGGTAATATTTGCTTCATGCGCGCCAATAATAGTTATGAACGCTCCCAGCGCCATAATAACTATGGTTATCCCATAAAATATCACTGCGCTTTGTTGTACCTCGTTGGCGGAAACCGGCGCCATAATTTGGCTGAACAGTATTCCTGCGGCAATAAGGCTGCCAATTGAGCCAAGAATCGTCATAATACCCATATATCCCGAAGCCGCTCCGCGCTGATCCTCTGGCGCAATATCCGGTATCATCGCCTGATACGCCGCAGTTGCGGTGTTTCCCGCAACTTGAGTTATCAGAAAGCCGAAAACAAAAGCAGGAATATTTACCGCCGTCGCTAAAATGAATGATCCGCTGATCATCAGCATGGTTCCTGCGACGACATATGGCCGGCGTCTGCCATATGGCCCAAATGTATGATCTGAAATAACCCCGACAAGTGGTTGAATTATCAGCGCAGTAACACTGCCGATGGCCGAAAGCCAGCCTAAAAATAAAACTTGCTGCGAGGATCCGACGGAATTTGGCGTAATAAAAACCGCCACTTGGAGAGGAATAACAACAGGTAATAAGGCCGTAGACTGAAAATTCAGGCTTAACCAAAATGCGCTGAGCGCAAGATGGTCTTTTTTAGACAGACGCCGCACGGTTGTCGTTGCTGCCTGCGCAGATGTGTGTTGCGACATAACTCTGCCTTCTTTCAAGACATGAATAAAAAGATACTGTTGCAAGAAATTGCTCTTGCTTACCATGCCGGTCAGGTATTCTGAAATAATAGGATTTTGCGCTTAAAAGAGCAGCGCATGCTTCTTGTATCTGAAACAAAGGGGAGTTTGGGGACACCTCAGAATCCCGTACAAGGCGCGCCTGCCCCTTGTACATCCCCGATTTTCTATGCTGAAGCGAAATCCTGAATAATTTTTGCCCGGCCTCGCAAGAAAAATCCTTGACGCAGCTGCGCCACGCCGAAGGAAAAAGAGGAATAAAACTGCGCCGCAGCGCAGATTAAGCTTTACTATATATATTATTACACGATTGTGTTAGTTGAAACATCCTTTCATCACACAATGTGGTGTGCGGACGCCAAAACTATGCCAAGGGCAAGCGCAGCAGAAAGCCATCTTGACTTTTTGTCGGTATCATGTTATAACATATAGTGTGTGTGCTAGCAGTCTAAAGAAGAGATTGCTAACACGAAGCAAGATACAGCGCCAAAAGCAATGGCGGTGGTATCGGAAAATAACAGGAAGGCAATCGATTATATGTCGGCGCATATGACTCCCCGGCGTGAAGCGGTTTTACGCGCGTTGGTAGAAGAATATATACGCACTGCAGAGCCGGTGCCTTCACAAGCGCTGGCCGATAAATATCACTTGGGCTATAGCCCGGCAACGATACGCATCGACCTGAAAACCTTGGAAGAAGATGGGCTGGTATATCAGCGGCATACTTCCGGCGGCCGTATTCCTTCAGCAGATGGATATCGCTATTTTGTAGAACATTTGATGTTAGAATCTACTCTAACAGCAGATGAACAGCAACTTATCCGCCATATGTTTTATCAGGTGCAGGGGCAGCTGGACCAATGGGCGCGTTTAAGCGCAACCATATTGTCACAGTTCCTCGGCGGCGCCGCAGTGGTTACTACACCACGCGCAGTAAGCGACAGTTCCATAAAACATATCGCTATTATTGCGCTGAATGATCCCATTGCGCTGCTTGTCGTTGCGTTAACTGACGGCACTGTTCCGCAGACCCGTATTTTTTTGGAGTATGCCCAGCCGCAAGATGAGCTGAGCCGTATGGCAGACGCAATGAATCAGCGTTTTGCCGGGTATGGGCTGGCCTCGGTTGAAGCGTTTATTTCATCTCTGCAAATGGATAGCCTTGGCGTAAATGAACGAACTATTTTACTTGGTTTGGAACAATTATTGCGCCAGCAGAATATGTGGAACGCAGATGATATTTATCAAGCCGGGCTTACCCGTATTCTTAGTCAACCGGAGTTTTCACGCATCGGCGATGACCAAGAGCGTTCTGAACGTATGCAGTCATTAATAGACGCTTTGGAAACGAATAATCTCCTTCCTATGCTTCATTCACAAACTGCGCAAGAAGGCAATGTTCAAGTTGTTATCGGCGGCGAAACCGAACAAAATCAATTGCGCGATATCAGTTTTGTGCTTTCCCGATATGGAAACCCGGGAAAAGCAGGCGGCGTTATCGGCGTTATCGGCCCAACCCGTATGCAGTACAGCCGCGCAGTAGCTATTGTGCGGTATATTACTCAGGTTATGACCGATCTGCTTGATAACTATGTGGAACCGGCGTCCGAGACATATTCAGACGCTGCCGACGCAGATACCGTACATCAAGATTCCGCCGCAGCGCAGGCGCCTGTTGATGAAGCGTCTTAAATCAAAAAATACTTTGGCGCGGCAAAGCGCTGGCGCCGTAATACATTACAATTCTCAGCGGAGGATATCCCCTTTATGGCAAAAGTTATAGGTATAGACCTTGGCACTACAAATTCTGTCGTTGCGGTTATGGAGGGCGGCGAACCGGTCGTCATTCCCAACGCAGAAGGCGCAAGAACTACCCCTTCGGTAGTGGCGTTCACAAAAAATGGCGAACGTCTGGTTGGTGAAGTCGCCAAACGTCAGGCTATTACCAATCCCGAAAACACTATCTTTTCCATTAAACGATTCATGGGCCGCAAATATCGCGATCCCGAAGTGAACCGCGATAAGCAGCTCGTTCCCTATAAAGTTGTTGAAGCGTCTAATGGCGACGCTTGGGTTGAAGTGCTGAACAGACAATATTCCCCACCGGAAATTTCTGCCATGATCTTGCAGAAATTGAAGCAGGACGCAGAATCTTACTTAGGTGAAAAAGTAACCCAAGCCGTTATTACCGTTCCGGCGTATTTTAACGACGCGCAACGACAGGCAACGAAAGACGCCGGAAAAATCGCTGGCTTAGAAGTGCTGCGTATCATTAACGAACCCACGGCGGCGTCGCTGGCGTATGGTTTGGATAAAAAGAAAGATGAACGCATTGCCGTATATGACCTCGGTGGCGGCACATTCGATATTTCAATTCTGGAACTGGGTGAAG
>JAKAOI010000152.1 GCA_021812265.1 Chloroflexota bacterium
CCGATCTAAATTTTGTCATAGCGCTTTCCTATGGGGCCGGCTGAGGATTCATCGGCGCAACTGCTTTCACTGAAAGGGTTATACTGCCGAATGGCAGCAGGTTTGTCTGCCACGCATAAACATAAACAATTTTTATACCTAAATTTGCGTTTTGATACATGAAATTATTGCGCGCTGCTGGCAGCCAATTGGCGCTTGTTGGCGCCGGAGGCGCAGCTGCGCTGCTGCATCCGGGATTGCCGGCATAAATATCTTCATAGGCAATAGACTGTGAGCCTCCAAGAGGATTACCTGTTACATTTGCTTGATAGATAATAATTTGGCTGATGGTTACACCACTTAACCCCTGTGATCCGTTATAAATTGCCGCAAGGATACTGCAATCGGCGGCGGTGTTTTTTCCGGAAAACGATCCTGCCAGCGCGCCTTGAAACGCGGCGTTTTGTAACGTATTTTGCGCGTTTAATATATTAGCGAGATCGAGTATGCCGCCGAGAAGGATTAATAATACAGTAGCTGTTAAAACAAATTCTACGATTGATTGGCCTTTTGCGTATTTCACGGTAATCAACCTCCGGAAGGCATAATTAATGAAAACGCCTGCGCCTGAAGATGTATTATTGATCCGGACCCGATAGAGGCAAAAGGCAAGTTATAGGTAAATTGAATTTCTATCCCGGCAAAAATCGGCGATGAAACGGTAGAAAATCGTTGCGATATTGGCCAATTTTGTGTTGTGGGTATTCCGCTCGGCCCCGAATAGATATTTTCTGCGTTTATTTGCGGACCCGAATTAGTGGCGGAAGATTGGAAAATGGTGATCGATTGAATTTGTATAACCGGCAGTATATTTGCGCGGCCGAGTATTAATTGCACTGCTTGTGTATCAATAGACGAGTTGGTGTCGCCGTTGACGGCAAGCAAATGTACAGCGTTTTGCGCAGCGTTTTCGCAAATTGAGAGTGATGCGCCGATAAGAGCAAATTCGATGATCCCAAAAATCAGCGTAAATAAAATTGGCGCAACTAATGCAAATTCAACGATAGCTTGCCCGCGCCGGTGTTTTTGTGCTTGAAATACTATTTTGCGCATTATATGTGCGCTCCCGGATTGACCAACAGAATAATTTTTGGCAGAATTGGCGCGGCCATAATAAGCAACAGTGGAGGAAAGATGAAAGCTACGGTTGGAAACATCATTTTCACTGTTGCTTGTCTTGCCATTGTTTCTGCGCGCTGGCGTCTTTTTGTGCGCATATCGTCTGCTTGTATTTGCAGGGCATTTGCCAGCGGTGTGCCATATTTTTCTGCTTGAATGATGGCGCTGGTCATCATGCGGATTTCATCAATACCCACACGGTCTGCCATAGCTTTTAAAGCGTCGCTGCGGGAAATATTGATGTTCATATCTGAACGTGTGTGCAGCAGTTCTTCTTTTATTGCTCCGGACGATTTATCGATAACACGTTGGAGAGATTGATCGAAAGGGATACTTTCTAAACAGAGGATCAATAAATCAATAGTATCGGGAAGATCTTTGCGAATGGCGATTTGCCGGCGTTTTGCGGCATTTTTTAGCCACATAACAGGAAACATATACATAAAAAACCCCATCAGCGCACTGATGATAAAAGAGTTGGAGACGGGCGCGCCGCTTAAGATGAACAGCAGCAGAAATAACAAAACGCCGCTGCCTGTGAGCAAGAAGCGTATAAGGATAAATGAAGAGACAAAAGTATCATCTTTGCCTGCAAAGCGAGCAATTTCCATAATATTACGCTGCATGCGCAGGGGAATAAACGTATTAGACAGGCCAGAGGTAAATGAATTGAATGATTTTATCGTCTTTTTCAGGGGATTCTTATTTCTGCGCGTATGCATTTCGTTTATTTGCTGTGTGGCAAACGCCAAGCGTTTTTGAATGCTGTTTGGCTTGCGCATGCGTTGAGAGATCCCCATGACGATAAACATAATGCTGAGCGATGCGCTGATAGAAGCAAAAAGCGGGAGAATATCTAACATACAAAGAGACCTCTAAACATCAATATTTGCGATTTTTTGCATAACCCAAAGGCCGATCATAATCATAATAGTAGAAACGATGAATATGGCGTATCCCAGCCAATGTGTTATGCGAAAAACGCCAAGAATATAATTTGGGTTAAAGATAAGTATAAGAATGACAAATCCCACCGGAAGTAACGCAATAATATTGCCGGAAAAACGTTGCTGCGAGGTTAGCGACAGGACATCTTTTTGAAACTTTACTCTTTCGCGAATAATGGCGCTGAGATTTTCTAAGACAAAAATAATATCTCCGCCGCCTTCAACTTGAATGGCTATAGCCTGCGCCAACAGAACAATATCTTTACTGGGAATCTGGTCCGATAACTCATTCAGTGAATCTTGAATCGGCGCAAATTGCAGATTGTGAAACGCATACCCCAACTCAGTTGCCAGTGGTTCAGGGACCTCATCTAACGCTTGAATCAGCGCTGCCTTTAAAATAGCGCCGGATTTTAAAATAGTAATTACGTGGGAAATATATTCGGGCAATTGCTGCTCGATAAGTTTTAAGCGCCTTTTTCCGCGCATTTGCAGCCAGAATTGCGGCAGAAAGATGGAAGCCCCGATGAGGGCTATTCCGATGATGATATTGCGAGTCCATAGCGCAATAATAATACTGATGATTATGAATGTGGAGATGGCGGTTAGATAATCACCTAATTGCATTTGTTTAATGCCGGCCAGCCGCATGGTTTGTTCAATTCTCGACCCTGCGTTTAGTTGATTGGCCAATTTTTCAAGATTTTGCGCAAAAATTCCTTGTTTATGTTTTGCAGTCGCAATAGTAAATGGAACTGCGTGAATTTTCTGGGTTGTATCGGGTGTTTGCAGTTTAATCAATCGGGCCAGCGGTGATCTGCGCATTGAAATCAATCGTATACCGGAGGCAAATAATAATACCGCCGACACGCTTAAAACAAATAATACTATTTGTATGCTGCTCATATTCTGCACTTGCCTTTATGCCTTTTCAAAGAAATTTTGAGGAAACGTAAATCCGGCTTTATGCAAATTTGGCAGAAATCTTGGGATGATATTATTTGCAATTAATCTTCCGTGAATGGTGTTGTTTGCAGTAAATCCGGTTTGATCGAACGTAAAGATATCAACCACCTCAATGTTACCCGAACCGGTGCGCCGAATTTCAGAAACATTTTGAATTCGTCGTTTACCGTCGATAAAGTGCGCCGTATGCACAATCAGATGCACTGCGCTGGCAATTTGGTCACGGATTGCGCGTGTCGGCAATTCGTACCCTGCCATAAGAACCAATGTTTCCAATCGACTGATAACGTCTTGCGGGCTGTTGGCGTGTATTGTCGTCATCGAGCCATCGTGCCCAGTGTTCATTGCTTGAAGCATATCCAGCGCCTCGCCGCCGCGGCATTCGCCAACGATGATGCGTGTTGGATTCATTCGGAGAGATGTGCGGACCAAATCTCTTGTTGTAATTTCATTTTTGCCTTCAATTGAAGCATGCCGGCACTCAAGTTTTACAACATGCTCTTGCTGCAACTGCAATTCTGCGGAATCTTCAATCGTGATAATGCGCTGTTCCGGCTGTACAAACGCCGAAAGCACATTTAACAATGTCGTTTTGCCGGAATTTGTGCCGCCGGAAACAATAATGTTCAACTGCGCCTGTACGCAAGCTTCTAAAAAATGCATGACCGGAGGGGTTACCGAACCGTTTTCAATGAGTTTTTCGGGATGTAAGATTGCTTTGGTAAACTTTCGAATGGTTACATGAGGCCCGTTTAGTGATACCGGCGGAATGACGATATGTACACGCGAGCCGTTCTCTAAACGGGCGTCTACCATTGGGTTAGCTTCATCGATATGCCGGCCGGAACGTGAAACTACCCGTTCAATATAGTTCATAAGGTGCTGTTCATTATAAAATTTTATGGCTGTTTTTTTTTGCAGGCCGTGTTGTTCCACACGAACATCAAACGGACCATTGATCATAATTTCAGTTATGCTGTCATCACGAAGGAGGGATTCAATAGGTCCGTTGCCTAGCGTGTCATCAAGACACTGATCGATGAGCGCTTTTCGTTCCCCGCGATTCATTGTTTGAAAACTCGTATTCAGCTCATTTGTAATGATACGGTCCAAATAACTTTCCAGCATTTGCCGAATCTTTTCTTTAGGATATGTAAGCAGATCAATTTTATTGACGCGCAGTTCATTGCTTAACGCCATCAAAATTCTCTTTTGAAATTCATACTGCTTATCTTCGTGTCCAGTAGATTTGCCGGTGAGTTTTGTATTTTCGGTGACATTTTTTCCGGAATTCCTAGAATATATGCTACGATTTACTTCGTCTCGGTCGTCATTCATTGTAAAATCCTTTTGTACGGAAAATCATACTCAGTAATCAATCAGATTACCGGGTTTTTATTCAACGGCGTGCAGCCAGTTTATGGGCAATATCAAAAATTGCTTTGCTGACAGATTCTCGCTTTTTATTGAGAATAAAAGGCATACCGTTAATGATTGATTCTTCAACGACTGATTCATTTGCCGGAATCGCGGCAAAAATCTGTTTTCCGGTATAATTTTCCAGATGACGCGGTTTAAACTGTTTATTGTTGTTAAACTCGGTATTGACAATAAAAATTTTTTCTTGAGGAATTTGGTTTTCATTGAAGAATCGCAACATTTTAGTAGCTCGGCCGATTGATGTTATGTTGAGCGACATCAGCAGCAAAACGGCGTCTGCTCGTTCCAGCGCGGTTAAGGCTAAACTGTTGTTTGGGTAACCGATATCGGCGATAATATAATCAAAATGCTCACTCATTTCTACAAGAATTCTGCGTAAATCTTCAGCGTGAATTTGCATCGCCTCTCCTATATAATCTGGCGCACGGAAGAAGCGCATTCCCGAAGAATGTTCTGCAGAGTTGTAGATAATTGTTTCTTGGTCAAGCTCGGGTTCATTGCATAAAGAAACGATGGTTTGCTGCGGCATTAAATTCAATAAAATGTGATCGTCGCCGGTGTCAAACGCCAGATCGATCAACGCAGTTTTTTTATGATCAGCTTGCAGGGCAATCGCTAAATTTACCGCAGTAACGCTGCATCCACTGCCACCTTTTGCGCCGCACACGGCAATCAGCGCGCCGTCAGTTTTTTGCGGCTCGGGGGCAGGTAATGTCACAGCGGCAGTGGAGTTAATAATCTGGGTGATATTGGCGTGCAATTCTTTAGAATTAATCGGCTCTAACAGCACATAACGTGCGCCGCGTTGCATTGCTTCTTTCCAAAGCTCATCATAGCTATGCCCTGTGAAAAGGATTACAGGAACCGCTAAATCCATAATCAATGATGTATCTAAAACATTATTGCAATCTGCCAGCCGCTGATTCATTATTACCAATTGCGGATTGCCGTCTCTGCAAATTTCGACTAATTCATCTGCTGATACGGTAACCGCAATAACGCGCAACTGCGGTTTAGATTCTACAATTTTGCGCAAATATAGCGCAGAATTTTGCGATGAATGGGCAATTACCACACGTATTTTAGGGTCATTTTTGAAAAATCCAGACATTGCTTTGATGTTCCTTTCCTTTAAAATCCAAATAAACTATAGATGGTTTGTGGTGAAACCGGCGTTGTTGATATATGTCCCGTATCATCCGGTTTGCGCAGCGCAATGGAGATTTTTGTTGTTTCAATGAGTATTTTTAAATTCAGCGCGTCTTGATGACTTAAGGCAACAATGAGCGTTTGCGAATCTGGAACCGCGTATACATACACGTTTTGCAGCGTTGTTTGCGCAACTTGACATGAGCCTGAGCCTGATGAACCGATACACGCAGTTGCCAGTATATCTATGTGGTCCCCCTGCACTGCGCCGATTTGCATAGCCGGTGAAGTAAGCGGCAAAACGACCAGCACATCTCCGGCAGGAAGATCGGAGGGATCTTTGTTGGCTAAACTTGCGGCAGGTCCGCCGGAGTGACTGAGCCGAGGATCATTTTGCCGTAAGATGGATCCATTGAGAATGGTATTTTGCACAACCATATTATTCAGCGCATCGTTTAATTGCTGTTGTGATGTGTAGATTAGCGCATTTGGCGGCAAAGAACTTTGAGGTATGGAAGTAACATGAACGGCGAGATCG
>JAKAOI010000153.1 GCA_021812265.1 Chloroflexota bacterium
TATAATACTCCCGGGATATTGAACCAGAAGATATGTTAAACTAGGAAGGGGTGAAAGAAGGAAAGAGGAGCCAAAAATGGGAAATCTCCGAAAAAGACACAGCAAAGAATTCAAGGCAAAAGTAGCCATAGAAGCAATACGAGGGATGAAAACAGCAAGCGAAATAGCGAGTGAATATGGAGTGCATCCCGTGCAAATCACGCAATGGAAGAAGCAACTCCTTGAAGGAAGTCCAGGCTTGTTTGAAACAGGAAAATCCCAAAAGGATGAGAAAGAAACGCTCATCGAACGGCTCTATCAGCAGATTGGTCAACTCCAAGTAGAAGTAGACTGGCTGCGAAAAAAGGGGCTTTAAATGTGGACCAAAAGCGAGCGTTGATTGATCCCACAGATGAGCAGCTCAGCATCCGGCAGCAATGTGCCACATTGGGGTTGGCGCGTTCTAGTTATTATTTTGAACCCCAAGGAGAAAGCGAAGAGAATTTGTATTTCATGAGATTGCTGGATGAACAGTATCTCAAAACACCCAGTTATGGAGTTCGTCGTATGACAGAATGGCTGATTCGTCAAGGGTATCACGTCAATGACAAGCGAATACGACGATTGCTGCGATTGATGGGAATTGAGGCTATCTATCCGCATCCTCATCTCAGTATACCTGGTGAACCAGAAAAGAGATATCCGTATTTGTTACGAGGTGTGACCATTGAACGGTCAAACCAGGTCTGGTCTACGGATATTACCTATGTGAGAATGCCACGAGGATTTCTCTATTTGGTCGCTGTGATCGATTGGCACAGCCGGTATGTGTTGTCCTGGGAATTGTCGAATACGTTAGACACGTCCTTTTGCTTAACTGCCCTGGAAAATGCGTTCACTCACGCTCGCCCGGAAATATTCAATACCGATCAGGGGTCGCAATTTACCAGCCAAGCGTACATTGAACGATTGCTTTCTGCGGAGGTTCGGATTAGTTGGGATGGACGGGGACGTGCCCTTGATAATATCTTTATTGAACGGTTATGGCGAACCGTGAAGTATGAGGAGATCTATTTGCACGAGTATCAAACGGTTGCTGAAGCGAATTCTCACCTGGAACGCTTTTTTCGCTTCTATAACCAGGAGCGTCTCCATCAAAGTTTGGATTATCAAACTCCAGCAGAAGTCTATTTCATTCAGTAAATACTGCTTTCTTCTTTAACATACTTTGACCATTTTTTGGTCTTGACATTGGGGAGTATTATAAGAGTAAGATAAAATAAAATCTATTGAAGATTTTTGTTTATGCCAAGTTGCGCAATGATCGCGCCTTCGTATGGGGGTTGAAATGTTCCCATATCATGACATAAAAATATTCTGTGGCATGCGTGAAAATCACAATAGAAAAATAATTTGAGGCTATTTTGAAACGTTCACAAAAAAAACACCTAAACATTGCAATGATTGCTTATACCGAATATCTAATAGATCCGCGTGTGAGGCGCGAAGCCGAGTGTTTAGCCGATCGCGGCGATAATGTTGATTTTTTATGTTTGCGGCAGCCAAAAAATGTGGCAGACAGCAAACCAGCGCAGTGGGAAACCATTGATGGTGTGCGTGTTTGTCATTTGCCAATGTATAAATATCAAGGTGAAAGTTCTTTTGCATATTTATTAAGTTATATCCGTTTTTTCTTTTTAAGTTTTTGGTATATCAATGGTTTATATTTCCGAAAAAAATATGATGTTATTCATGTAAATAATATGCCTGATTTTTTGGTGTTTACTACTATAATTCCCAGAATTTTGAGATGTAAAGTAATATTAGATATTCATGATTTAACTTCTGAATTGTATGGCTTGAAATTTGAATCTAAGAAAAATAGTATTCTTTTAAAATTATTAAAAATTCAAGAGGCGCTGAGTTTACGTTATGCAAACAAAGTTTTAACGGTGCATGAGCCGTATCGCAGAAAGTTAATGGATCGCAAAGTTCCCGAAAATAAAATCACTGTTTTGCTCAATACACCCGATGAAAAACTTTTTTCACTGCAAGATTACGGTACACGAAAAATATCAACAGTTGCCATGAAAAATAATACCCAAGCTACTATAGTGTATCATGGCACAATTGTGGAGCGCTATGGCATTCAATTAATTATACAAGCATTAGCGTATCTGCGAATTCACGAGCCAGATCTTCATATCAACGCTAAAATATATGGGCGCGGTGAATTTGTTCCACAGTTACGTGAACTGAATAGAACATTAAATACTGAAGATATTGTTTATATTCACGGCAAGCATATCCCGTTAACTGATGTTCCGGATGTACTGATTGAAGGAGATATTGCGGTAGTGCCAAACATCCGAAACGCATATAATGAATATGCGTTATCAACAAAATTATTGGAATATATTTCAGTTGGCATCCCTGCAATTGTTTCATATATGTCTATCAATGCTGAATATTTTGATAATGAAATGGTGGTATTCTTTGAGTCGGGAAATGTTGCAGAACTTGCAAAAGCCATTTCATATCTTACCAGAAATCCGGCTAAAAGACGCGCGATGGCGCAAATTGCGCATCAGCGGTTTGTGCAAAAATATAGCTGGGCAGCCATGAAGCTTGATTACTATAAATTGGTTGACACATTAGCTGGCCGCGATCCAGATTATTCGCAGCCTTCTCAAGGTAAACCACAAAATCAATCTGTTTATGTCCGGTAATGAAAGAGAAGAAAATGAACGATTCTATTCAATCATCTTCTATGCGCAAAAAACAGCTGAGTGTTTTAGTTGTTACAGCGGCGTATCCCGAAAAAGGCAACAGAGGCGGCGCATTTTTGGAACGCGAAGTTGAAGGACTGCGCCAAGAAGGTATTGATGTCACCGTTTTACATTTGAAAGGTAAACTAAAATATATCACTGGGGCCTTGAAGGTATTCGCAGCGTCTTTTTCTCGGAAGTATGATATTATTCATGGACATTATAGTTTTTGCGGCGCCGTGGCGCGCTGCCAATTTCTTAAACCGGTGGTTATTTCATTCTGGGGGACAGATTTACTGACAAATCCAGCTCTGCCTGATACTTTATCGCGTAAGATAAGCCGCGCCATGTCACCGATTATCGCTAAAATGGTCGATTGGAACACTACCCCTATTCCTTATATGACCACATTAATTCCAGGATCTAGAGTTCGAGTCGTAACCCAAGGTATTGATTTTACCACTTTCTATCCGATTCCTCAGTTAGAAGCAAGAAAAAAGCTGGGCTTAGATCTAAATCTCAATCATCGGTATATTTTGTTTTGCTCAGATCCTAAGCGACCGGTAAAAGGTTTTCCCATTGCAGAAGCTGCAGTGGCTCAATTGCGCCAAGAAGGTATGGATGTTGAGTTGCTGATTGTTAATAATCAGCCTCAAGAAAAATTGTTGTTATATTATAACGCCGGTGATGTTATTGTTGTTCCATCCTATTGGGAAGCAGGGCCATATGTAGTTAAAGAAGCTATGGCTTGCAATTTGTCGGTTATTGCTACAGATGTGGGCGATGTTCGCGAGATTACCAAAAAAACCTTTGGTTGCGTGATTGCTGAAAGAAACCCCGAAGCTTTTGCCGCCGCAATTAAACAAACTTTATTATCTGTTCGCAAAACAACAGGGCGGCAAGATATTGCTCATTTAACCTATCGCAATTTTATTGAAAAAGTTACATCGGTATATATTGATGTGCTGAAACGCCGAAAAAAAATCACCTCAATTGATGATTTAGCTATTACTCGGCTGGAAGATGATTCAAGTAATGTTGATATTACGGTGAAACATCCTACTGTTTCATAGCGTTAGGCCCCATATCCGGTCAGTTCGGTATATCCATATCCCGGAATCGTTGCGCCGTGTATTTCAGCGCTTACTTGACAGTCACCTTCCCAATAAATATTTCCTGTTGTTTGTGTTGTTATCAATTCTTGATTTGCTAATATAGGCGATATGGTTATAACAATCCCGCCTAATTGCAGTTTCCATCCCGAGGGATAGGTTATTCCCGTTTGCGGACTTTTCCATGTCCCTAAAATTTGTTCTTTAATAGCAGCTTCCGGGATTGTTGAGGATACTCCTTGCGCGTTGATGGCTGTGCTAAATAGTGATACGGGGGAGCCACTCGCGTTTCGAATAACATAAATCATATATTCGGTATTATTGCTTAATTGAACACTAAACCAATTCCAGCCGATTCCACCAACTCCGATAAAATTGCCCCACTGATGATCCATCCAAGCCAGCCCTGTAATAGGTATGGCAGCGCCATTATCGATGATAGTTCCGCTTAATATTAATCGCGTGTAAGAATAGTAATAAGAAAAACCGGCGGCGCCATATGTTAAAAGCCCTCCATTATGCAACGCCGGCGGCTTAACGCTTGCCAGTGATACTTGCAAGGTATATCCGGACATAGAGGCGCCAAGAGTGTCTTTTCCGTTCACGCCATTCATAAACCAGTCGCCGATTTTTAAATGGAATCCATCTGCGGAGGTTCCATTAGGAATACTGGCGTTTGGCTCTATCTGTAGTTGCTGTAAATAGTGAAATTGCTTCTTGTTTATATCTGTAATTGCAAAATGTCCGATATATGTCGGAGGAACAAATCCGCGCAAAACTTGAAAAAATGTCAGCTCAAATCCATAGGACCGTGTAACGCCGGCAGCGTCCTTTCCTGAAAAATGTCCCGTGAAATACCACCATTCTGTTAAATCGCGGTGCGGCGCTTCATCCCATGGCAAATGAATTGGCGGCAGCGCTGTTGCTGTGGCAGTGGGCTGCGCTGCGGGCAGCGATTTTCCTTGCGCAATAACACCGGGTACGCCACAAGATGTCAGTAAAATCAAGAGAATCATCGGTAATGTTAATTGAGCGCCACGCAGCCATTTTTTCATTGTCAAGTACTGATTTCCATTTATATCATAAAGTTATGCAGCCAAACTGTCCTACTACAAATATAGCAAAAAATAAAAAACAATTGCATTTATTTTTCCTCACAATAGCATAAACTCCCATCGCAGCAAATACGATTAAGAATATATGTTCAAATGAAAAACCCTTCAGAATATTGCGCCATATGCCGATAGATATGGATGTATGAGAATACATATGTTTTAAAATTTTCGCATACGTACATATCATAGCGGAATAAGGGATGGAGATCGGATCATGAGGAAGGACGGAATCTCACAGCAAAGACAGCTGGATGTTGATAAGTATTTAAAGAAACGTTCTGCTATAGCTTTACGCGAGCATCCGTATCCGCGTTATAGCGCCGCCGCAGAACAAGAATCACTGTTTTCGTTAAAAGTGTTTAAAAAGAATTCTCCATTATTCATACCCGTGCTGCTTGGCGGATCGATGTTTCTGCTATTGGTTTTGCTTGCGGTAAAAGGCGGACAAATATTAAACGGCCGCATGAATATTGGTGTGCTGGGTCCTGCGGCGTTAGTGTTTATTGCAATTGGTGTGGTTTTAAGCGCCGCCTTGTATTATGCGCCAAACGACGCTATATGGTCCATTGCCGCATTAGCCGGAGCAATGTGCTATATGGCCGTTTCTGGTTGGGTAATATTCGGATTTTGGCCAACTTTTTTATTTTCGATTGGGTGCAGTGTACTTATTATCATTGTCATTCGGCTTATGACCTATCCGGTAATGGAAAATTCTGCCCATGTTATGGTTTTATTTGGAAAATATTACCGCACGCTGGAACCCGGTTTGCATATTCGGGTACCGGGTGAACATATTTGGGCTATTGTGCCAACTCACGATATGGTGCTGGATATTACCATGCGCGAAGTCGTAACCAGAGACACAAAGCAGATAGATTTTACTCTGCATGCGCTGTATCATATTGCGCCGCAGCAGGCCAATAATCTGCTAAAATTAAATGAACCTTGGAAAGAATATATACAGGCAACGGCAGAACGTATTTGCCGTGATTTGATAAATGATTATAATTCCACAGAGTTATGTGATGATGAAGCAGAGCAATTTGGCTCTGTCGCGACAGAATCCATCTCCATGTATATGCGCAGCAAACTGCAATATGAAGTTGGCCGATGGGGTATTGTTGTTACGCAAACACGACTGACTGCGTTTGCCGAAAGCCGCCGGCAAATTATATCAGCCACCTATTCCGCACAGCAAGAAACCGTTGACGGTGAAG
>JAKAOI010000154.1 GCA_021812265.1 Chloroflexota bacterium
CGGCGCAGGTTCCCGATACATTTTTTGCCGTATCGAACGGTCGGTTGGAAAAAGTGGAAACCGACACCAATAATCATACCAAAACATTCTATTATCATGAATCCGTGCCGTTTCCTGCCTATATCGCCACATTAGCTGTCGGTGAATTTACTGAATTACGTGACGAGTTTGGTGAAACCCCTGTTTTATATTATGTAAGACCCGGTTTTGAAGAACACGCCAAACGAATGATGGGCGATACACCCAAAATGCTCGCCTACTATTCCGAACATTTCGGTATTCGTTATCCCTATGAAAAGTATGCGCAAGTTATCCTTGAAGAATTTACCGGCGCTATGGAAAACACTTCAGCAACTTCTCATACTTGGCTGCTGCTGCCCGATGAAAAATCTTTTATCGATTGGGAAGGGAAAGCCACCGTTGCCCATGAATTGGTGCATCAATGGTTTGGTGACCTATTAACCTGCCGCGATTGGTCGCATGCATGGCTGAACGAAAGCTTTGCTACCTATTTTGAGGAAACGTGGAAACAAGCCGATCCCACCGCAGGTGAATTGGAGTTTCGGCTGGGCATGAAAGCCAATCAGCGGTTCTACCTTGATGAAGACAGCTCATATCGGCGCCCGATTGTGTATAATGTGTATGAACGCGACGGACAAGAATTATTTGATCGGCATTTATACGAAAAAGGCTCGTGCGTGCTGCATATGCTGCGTTATATTACCGGTGAAGCTGCGTTTTGGCGCGCCATTCAATATTACGCCCAGCGAAATCGCGGCCGCGAAGTGATAACAGCAGATCTTGAACGCGCGTTTGAAGAATCTGCCGGCAAAAGTTTGGGGCAATTTTTTAATCAGTGGGTATACCATGGCGGGCATCCCGAATTGGATGTATCTTATACTTGGGATGGCGACGCGAAATTAGCAAAAGTCACTATCAAACAAACACAGAAACCCGACACACTAACGCTGCTGTTTAACACACCTATAGATATTGCGTTTACATTCGACCACAAAGGCAAAACAGAAACAAAGATTCAGCAAATCACCATTTCGCAGACATCTGAAACATTTGTGTTTCCGTTGGAAAAACGGCCGGTAGCGGTACGTCTGGATCCTTATGGGTGGATATTAAAAACGGTAACATTTGATCGCCCGGTAACCATGCTGCGCTGGCAGCTGCAACAAGACACTGACCCAATGGGCAGACTTGAAGCCGCCGAGGCGCTGGCAAAATTCGATGATAGTGTCACCATTGCAGCTTTAAGCGAGGCGCTGCAACAAGATGATTTTTGGGCTGTGCGCAGCGCATGCGCAAGCAGTTTAGCCAAAATAAAATCTCAAACCGCGTTAAACGCTTTACTGGCCGCCGCAAAATCCGAAAAGCATCCCAAAGCCTTACGAAGTGTTGTCGCTGCGTTAGGAGCATTTAAAGCTCCGGAACGCGCAAACGAAGCCAAAGCGGCTGCCGAAGCGCTGGAACATATCATAAAACATGGCGCAAAAAGCTATCAGGTTGAAGCAGAAGCTGCTATCAGTTTAGGAAAAACCCGTGTTCCCCAAGCGCAGGCTATTCTTAGCAAACACACCGGCGCATCCGGCTGGCAAGAAATCGTCAGCAAAGGGGCTATGCTTGGGTTAGCTAAGTTGGGAACACCCGAAGCAGCCGAAGTGTTAACCGGAATTTTAACCGATCCATCCAAGCCAATGCTGCAACGAGATGGCGCCGCAATGGCGCTGCGATCATTATTGGCTGAAGATAAAATTGCAGCGGATAGCGCCGCCCATATTGCCATCCGCGAGGCGCTTGTTATGGCGCTGGATGACCCTTGGGTGCGAGCGCGTACATTTGCCGCGCTTGCCTTACTGCAGCTTAATGATCCCGCAACTATTCCGGCGTTGGAAAACCACATAACTCGCGAGTTGGAATCGCGCCCGCGCAGATATATGCGCCAAGCTGTGCTGGCTATTCGCGCTGGAAATAAAACCGAGGCAGAAAGCAAAAAACTCCGCAAAGATGTTGAAGAACTGCGTGAAGATAACCGCAAACTACGGGAACGAATCACTATTCTGGAAGCGCGCTTTCCTTCTGAAAAAGCCGAAACCGAATAGCCGCAGCGAACTGAAACTGCATATCACACCTGCGCAAGGGGCAACCGTTCCCTCGCGCAGGATAATCTTTCAGCACAAAATTTATGAAAGTGAATCCGCCCATATGAACGCAAAAGATTTCATCAACCTAGAGCTGCAAGAAATGCGTGGATTGTTTAACGCATCGCTGCAAGATATAACAGAAGAACAGTTTAACTGGATTCCGGGATCTGCCGCCAACCCGATTCGCGCCATTGCCATACACGCTTGGGGCGCTGAAGATTACTTTATCCAAACCATATTACAAAATAAACCCAGAATATTTGAGACCGAACATTGGGGGGAAAAACTTGGGTTACCCAACACTCCCGGACAAGGCCGCGGATGGGAAGCTGCAGTTACAACACAGATAAGTCTTGCAAAAGCTCTGGAATATTACACAAATGTGCAGGCTGCAACCGCAATATATTGCAGCAACATAACCGATGAAGAATTGCAGAAAACGGTTCAGTTTTTTAAACAAGAAATCAGCGCCGCCAAAGCTATTTCTCGGTTATTGCTGCACTCAACCGGGCACGCTGGAGAAATTGCCGCGCTGCGCGGTATGCAAGGCGTAAAAGGTTTACCATTTTAAACATATTCACAACCATTTCCTGTTGTATTTTTCATCAAACATATGGTATAGTGTAAGTATTGAAAGGAGGTGGTGTTTCGTGAGTGAACGTTTCAACCGTATAAGCAATGTTTTCTCTCGCTGCGCCGATTTATCTTCTATGGGTGAGCGACAGTAATATCTGTAACCGCTGTCTACGGCTGATAACTCATTAGCCGGCAGAGATTCTGCTTATGCGGTTGTTGCCGGAGCGAAATATTAAATTCGCTCCGGTATTTTTATGCATTCACGTTATCAGGACTTTCGCTGCAACATAGAAAATTGGAGATGTATAAGGGGCAGGCGTCCCTTGTACGGGGTTCTGGGGTGTCCCCAGACCTCCCGTATTTCAGAACATGTGCTTCTCTTTCAAGCGAAAGTTCTAGATATATTAGAGGATTAAAGAGCAATGATTCTGCTTCATGAAACGGAAACTCCACATTATTTACCCGTTTTAGGCCTTCAAAAAGGTCACCCCGTTTGGCACGCCATTTCATCTTTACCCGGCGCTAACGGCGCAATAGAACTGCTGCAAATGGCGCGTAAAATTGGCGCCCACGATTGCTGGATTCAAGACGCCGGTTCCTATCGCGAACATTTTGATTTATTTAAAAATTCCGTGGAAATTGCGCTGGCTCTTGGCGCAGTGCGCGCCACCACATCAGAAATTGGCGCCGTGTTAAAATTAAAAAAAGGCCAATACCCCGATGAAAACGCCATCATTTCCAGTGTTACCAGTTCACAAATGAAATCAATCATCTATTCTGCTTCGCAGCGCGCGCCATCATTCTTTACACTATGCGAAACCGCCGCGCAAAATATTTTAAACTTTTTTCTTTGTCGAAATGGAGCTTTTCAATCCGCCGCAATTTTGTGCGGCCCAGGAGGCACGGGATTAGTAGGCATAGCGCTGGCGCGCGCCGCCGCGAAAAAATCGCTTCCGGCAGATATTTATTTAATCAATCGAAACCATACACTTACGGAAAACGAACACAGCATTATACAAAATCTGGAGCAATCGGGCGCGCATATCTTCACACATATTCCCGCTAAAAATGAGCTGGCGCGCTACCAATATCTTTTCGACGCGCTGCTGGGCAACGGCTCGGTAAGTGAGCCATATGGAGCGGTTGCCTCCGCTATTTTTGCGCTGCAGCAATATCCGCAAAACACTATTGCCATAGATCTGCCTTCCGGTATGGATCCGGATGAGCGCGGTGTGTATGACCTTTGCGTTTGCGCCGCAGAAACCTATATTATAACACTGCCGCGCCGATGCCATACCCATACATTCTCCGAACAATACACGGGCAAGCCGCTTATGGTTATGAGCGGAGCGGATAAAAAAGCAATAAAATCAGTCAGCGCAGGTATCGGCGCCAATGTGCCCTTGCAAGGATATTTTGCGCTGCTGCGGCGCCAGCTTGCCGAAGCGCAAGATTTTTCCAGCGAGTGGACACGGTTTATCGCCGATCTGCGTTAGCGCACCTCAACAACACAATTTTTTCGTCTAACGCAGTCTTAGATTATTTTTGCAGCAGCGCTTGGCGCGGAAAACCATCTTCTACCGTTGCGTCTAATGTTTCCGTAAAATGAACGGTCATGCCATCCCGTGGAATAATAATTTTCCCTGCGTATTCTTTCGCGGCAACTGCGCGCGCCAACGTTTCATCGGTATGCGGCGCAGATAAATGCACCAGCCCCAATGATTTCACATGGTTATCTTGCGCAGTTTTTGCTGCTTGCTGAGCGGTAAAGTGTCCCACCTTATCCGCCATTTCCTCATTTCCTTGAATATACGTCGCTTCCGTAATAAAGCATGAAGCGTTCGCGGCAATATCCTTCAAAGAATCGGTATATTTTGTATCGCTGGTATACCCAAGAATAGCTTTGGGAGCATCGGGGCTGCTTAAACGTATTCCGGCGCAGGGAACACTATGCAGGGTAAGAAACGCCGTTGCGGCAAAATCTGCCATAAAAAATGGCTCACCGGGTTGAATCGTATGAATATCGATGGCATAGGCCCATGTTTCCGGAATAATTTCAAAAGCATATACATCTAACAGTTTATGAATTATCTCGGTAACCGGCGCTATTGCATAAATTGGCAAAGCAGTAGTGCGCCCGCCTAGCCGCAGACTTTCTATCAGCGAAGGTAAGCCGCCAATATGATCGATATGCGCATGAGTGATAAATACTGCGTCAATACTTTCAGCGTTTTTGCCGGCGCGCAATATATTTCGATAGGGATCGCCGCCACAATCAATAAGAACCGTTTTATCTCTGGATTCGTTTTCAATCAGCAAAGAAGTGTTTGCCCTATCTAAACTCGGCAAAGCAGCTCCGGTGCCTAAAAATGTAACATACATTATGCTGCCTTCTTTCAAATCAGATATGTTTAATTCTGAACATAATACACTTTTTAAGCCAAATTCAATAGAAAAAGCGCTAAAAACTCATTTACTCTGTTTTTTGTGAACAATTTACTGTAGAACACATAAAACCGCGGCGCTATCGGTAAAAATAGCTGAATCTGCCGTATTTGAAATAGACAAAACAACAAATGCATGCGGCTCCTGCTTGTCTTTTCCTTATTGCTATTATACAAATTACCCCAAAATCTCCGGATTACGTAATATCTCTGCCATTTTAAACGCCGCCACCCCGCGATGGCTGATCTGCGCCTTTATTTCAGGAGTTAATTCAGCCAGCGTCGCGTGAAATTCCGGTATATAAAAAATCGGATCATACCCAAAACCATAGACGCCACGCGGCTCTAACACTATCATACCTTCAATGCTTCCCTCAGTTAAGTATACTTTGCCGGTTTGAGGAATATGCAAAGCCAAGGCGCACCAATACCTTGCGGTTCGTTTTTCTTCAGGGATCGCCGCAAGTTTTTCTGCTATTTTCTGAAAGCGCGCGGGGTACGGCGTAGAATATCCGCAAAAACGCGCAGAATATACTCCAAGTTCATCAGGCATGGCGTCAATAATCAACCCCGAATCATCTGCAAGAGCAGGTATGTGCGCTGCCGCAGCATAGACAGATGCCTTATGCGCTGCGTTTTCGGCAAACGTTGTATATGGCTCTTCTACATCAATTTCCAGCCCAATTTCTGCAAGTGTAATTATAGTAAAGGGGATTGCGCTTAATAAACCGCGCATTTCCCTTACTTTATCTGCATTCGATGTAGCAAAAAGTAGCGTATATGTCATTGCTGTCTCATTTCCATAAATTGGCTGCCGCAATCTATCCTTGCGGCATAGAAAATTTCATTGAAGCCGGCGTAAATAGCACTGCTTTGGGAGACGCCCAAAGTGATAAAAAAGTTGCAGTTGGCAAATAATGCACAAAATAGGTCGACGAATCGACTATCATAAATCCTTGCGAATCAGCGCCGGTTACTACTAAAAAATGTCCCGGCGAAAAATAA
>JAKAOI010000155.1 GCA_021812265.1 Chloroflexota bacterium
CCTATCAAGTCTTGACGGAAAAGATGCAAAAGATTTTGCCTTGGGGATATTAAATTACAAGAGCCTGCAAAAAATTGAGACATTAGTAGATTCACTCGAAGAAAGCAAAGACTGGGCAGGTATGTGCATAACGTTTGCGCATATGCTTACTGATCATAATATCACAACAATATTCAATGATGTTAAAAGCATTGTTGAAGACTTGTTGGGAGCAATACAGAACGAAAATATTGCCAGCATGCTGACTGAAATATTCACAACATATTTAGGAGATCAATTTCCTTCAGAAAATATTGTTGGACTTTTGCAAAAAATAGGTAAAAGTGGCATATTTTCTATTCTTAATTTAATAGAAACCATTGCTAGCGAGATTACAGCAATGGTTTCTTATGTAATAAGTCAGGCTGCATACCCAACAGTAACACTATCTACAGTAGTAAATCAGATACCAACCGGCACACCAACACCAATATCCACTGGCACATCAACACCAACATCTACCTCTACATCATCTCAAGCAGGAACAATCACTGAATTCCCCATTCCTACACCGAATGGTGGGCCAGAGGGTATTACTACGGGACCAGATGGCAATCTTTGGTTCACAGAATTTTATGCAAACAAAATCGGACGTATCACACCATTCGGTGTAATCACTGAATTCCCCATTCCTACACCGAATGGTGTGCCAGAGGGTATTACTACGGGACCAGATGGCAATCTTTGGTTCACAGAATTTTATGCAGGCAACATCGGACGTATCACACCTACCGGTGTAATCACTGAATTCCCCATTCCTACACCGAATGGTGGGCCAAAAGATATTACTACGGGACCCGATGGCAATCTTTGGTTCACAGAATTTTATGCAAACAAAATCGGACGTATCACACCATTCGGTGTAATCACTGAATTCCCCATTCCTACACCGAATGGTGTGCCAGAGGGTATTACTACGGGACCAGATGGCAATCTTTGGTTCACAGAATTTTATGCAGGCAACATCGGACGCATTACTCCCAGTGGTGTAATCACTGAATTCCCCCTTCCTACACCGAATGGTAAGCCATGGGGCATTACTACGGGACCAGATGGCAATCTTTGGTTCACAGAGCCTAATGCAAACAAAACAGGTATTTCTTACATCGGACAAATTATACCTTAATGAATAATTGGAGTATCACCAACCAGAATTAGTTTGTAGACGCAGGAGCATAGACCATAAACCGCGCTCCTTTTCATCTCAACACTTCAATACTTCTGTGTGCAGTTAGTCCACAGGTTTTACCTTGGATACGCAAAAAGGGTGACGTTATTTTTGGGCAATCAAAAAACATCCAGCGCAGCCACAAAGGGCGCTCTGGATGGTCCATTATTCAAAATAGTGTGTGAGATGAATTGTTATTGGAATTGCAGCAATTTTTGGCGCAGTTCTTCGCAATTTGCATATCGCAGTGAAGGATCCTTCTCCATACCTTTCAACAAGGCGGCGGCAAATTCAGGGGAAACGCCATCAATAACGGGCGAAGTTTTAGGATCGGTAAAATCTTTGCCGGTCAGCATAAAAGCGGCAACTGCGCATATACCAAACACATCAGCGCGGGAGCCTTCTTGAGAAATATCAGATAATGTTGGAGCATGCACGTTTAGGAAAGAGGCTAAGTTAGCTAACTTGGCTCTTCCGCCTGTAGTAATGTAAACGGAAGTGGGAGAGATATACCCATGATTCTTAAAATCGTGATGTTTATTCAGATAATTTATGGCGTTGCAAAGTTGTATTCCATAACTAGCCGCTGTTTTCTGATCGAATCGGCTGGCATAATTTTCAAGCAAGTTTCCCTCACCCGGAGCAGAAACAGTATACAGCGCATTATCTTCCGTAAAAATATTGATGCATCGCGCAATATTTTCATGGTTGATATTCATGACCGATTTGCGAAGCGCAAGAGCGTTTTCTGTTTCAGTGTCAGAAATTGTACCCACCCGCTCAATAAGCACGACTTGGTTGTCTGATGTATCGTTGGCGTTGATATATACATGGTGGCCGCGAGAAGCAAGTGTTGAAATAGGATTATACAAGCCAGACTGCAACGAGCCCAGCTCTTGCCGGCGGCGCCCTTTGGGGCTTGGGACAAGCATTTGAACTGCCATAAGATTAAAACTCCTCTGTTTTTTTTATTCTTCGATGAACGGTGGCGACAACTTCGTCACCAAATGAAAGAAGAGCATTCACTTCATGTAGCCAGAGAACGCTCCTAATAAGTATATTAGCACACTTCCTGCCAAAATACAATAAATATACGGCAAAATTACCACAAAATGTGAAATATGGTACTTTTGGCCTTAACCAATATGCAACGCCGCTGCGTGGTCGGCTAAAAAGTTAGTATACGTGCCTCCTAGAATATACGGCTCATACGTTAAGAGACGTTTAAAGAACGGCATGGTTGTGGTAACACCATCAATCCGATATTCATCCAAAGCGCGCAATGCGCGTTGAATAGCTAAATCACGTGTGGGCGCCCACACGCACAGTTTAGAAAGCAAAGAATCGTAGTGCGGCGGAATGGAATATCCGCGGTACAAATGTGAATCTATGCGCACTCCGGGGCCGCCGGCAGGCAAATATTCTTCCACATCTCCCGTCATCGGGCGGAAATCCAAATCAGCGTCTTCAGCGCAAATGCGCATTTCCAGCGCGTGACCATTCAAATGAACATCACTTTGAGAAAAACTGAGCGGTTCGCCTGCGGCAATTAAAATTTGTTCGCGAACTAAATCAACACCGGTGATAAGTTCAGTAATTGGGTGTTCTACTTGCAAGCGGGTATTCATCTCCATGAATGAAAAATTACCCGATTCATCCAGCAAAAACTCCATGGTGCCGGCGCCTTGATAGCCGATTGAAAGCGCCGTTTTCACCGCCATATCACCAATTGTATTGCGTGTTTCATCATCCAGCGCTATACTCGGCGCTTCTTCTAAAACCTTTTGGCGCCGCCGCTGCAACGAGCAGTTGCGTTCCCCCAAAAAAACACCTTTTCCGTGGCTGTCGCATAAAATTTGCACTTCGATATGCCGCGCCCTGCCAAGATACCGTTCTAAATAAATGCCGTCATCATGAAACGCTTCGCGAACCTCGCTTTGCGCCATAGTAAACATATGAGTAAATTCACTGCGTGACATTACAGGGCGAATACCACGGCCGCCGCCGCCTGCTACAGCTTTTAGTATCAGCGGAAAACCAATGGCGTCTAAATATTCCTCAGCTTCCCCAACAGTATGTAAAACGGGTGTGCCTTCTAAAATGGGCAGTCCGGTTTCTTTAGCGGTTTTGCGGGCAGCGACCTTATCGCCCATCTGAATAATTGCCGCGGCGGGCGGGCCAATAAAAACGATATTGCATGTTTCACAAATCTCGGCAAAGCCGGCGTTTTCCGATAAAAAGCCATAGCCGGGGTGCAGCGCTTCACAATTAGTAATCAGCGCAGCTTCAATAATACTGGGGATATTTAAATAGCTTTTTGAGCTTTGCGCCGGTCCAATACAAACCGATTCATCTGCCATCTGCACTGCCAAAGAATCTCGATCGGCTTCGGAATAACCCACCACTGCCTGAATGCCTAACTCATGACAAGCGCGCACAACACGGACCGCAATTTCGCCGCGATTGGCAATAAACACCTTTTTGAACATACTGTATACACCACTTCTTTAAGCAAAATGCCGGTGTTTTGCCTAACGCATATTCCGGCTGATGTATTCGCGCGGGGAAATGAAACATGTGGAATATCCATCAAAGGCGCATTGGTATGAGCGCCTTTGATAACGGCGCGTAAAGCGCAGAACCGCGCTTTGCGCTTAGCTTACTTTCAAAGATAACGCTGACGCAAGTTCCAGCTTTACTCCCGGAGACATAGTGCTGCACATAGTGACGCTTTGCACATATTGCCCCTTGGCGCCGGTTGGTTTGGCGCGAACGATATCGTTCAGCAAAGCTGATAAGTTTTGCTGTATCTGCTCATCGGTAAATGACATTTTCCCAATGGGAACGTGAATAAGACCGGTTTTATCAACACGAAACTCAACACGGCCAGCTTTCACTTCCTTAACAGCTTGCGCAACATCCATTGTAACAGTGCCGTTTTTGGGATTGGGCATTAAGCCGCGGGGACCCAGCTTGCGGGCGATTTTAGAAATTCGCTGCATCATATCCGGTGTAGCGATGGCAGTATCGAAATCAAACCAGCCTTCATCAATTTGTTTAATGTATTCGTCAATACCAACATAATCGGCGCCGGCTTTTTCGGCCTCTATAGCTTTATCGCCCAAAGCAAACACCAAAACTTTTTTTACTTTGCCGGTTCCGGCAGGAAGTTGGGTAACTCCGCGAACATTTTGGTCCGCATGGCGGGGGTCAACGCCTAATTTCATATGTATTTCAACAGTAGCGTCAAATTTTACATAATTAACGGCGCGTAATGTTT
Organism: Chloroflexota bacterium; assembly: GCA_021812265.1. Taxonomy (GTDB): domain Bacteria; phylum Chloroflexota; class Ktedonobacteria; order Ktedonobacterales; family JACDGC01; genus JAJYBV01. The sequence goes on from JAKAOI010000155.1 coordinate 4,488, forward strand.
TAATCCCCTCAGCAGGTGTATAAAACTGATTCGGATTGTAAGCTGCAACGGCTTTTACGTATTTTTTACCGTGTTTTTTAGCTAAAGCCATGATAATTAATGCCCTCCTCGTGGCGAAAGTCCGCAGTGACTCGCGGGCAGCGAAAAACTCTATATCGGTAATTAGGCGCTAAGAAGCCGCGTTCCTGCGGCGGCGCGAGCGAATAAGCAGATGCGGCTAAATCTTTTGCCGCGCTGCGAAATGAGGTGATATAGTGTATTTTCCGCAAAAAAAAGAAATATTTACAGAATCTTCTGCAAGATAAGCAAAAACGCAAAAAATTGGCGCATCTCATGCTATCAGATACACTGTATCACATCAGGAGCGTGTCCGCAAATTTGCGACATAACGGCGTCACTGGCGCAGCAAGGAAAGCTGCCGCAATGTTAATGTTTAAAATCTATGGATGAAATAGTTGCCGCGAAGGAACGTACAATCGTGAATTTTCCATATTTTAGCGCACGCCCCTTAAAAGACTTGACATACATGGGAGAATTTGGCTATACTCCTTTTGATGCTTTATTTAAAACATATGTCAGTTTTTTCTTTTTTACATTAGGAGGTCAGACTCATGGATTTAAATGTTGATGGCAACACCGCGCGTATACCGCCCGGCTCGCATATCTGCCAGTTATATAACAGAGTAGAAGAAATACGCGGGGTTACCGCTCGTTTACTGGGAGTTGGGCTATACAATTCGGAACGCTGCCTGTTTGTTGGCGCGCCATCATCTGTGCGTGATATTGAAAACGCTCTTGCTGCGCAAGAAATTGATGTAGAAGCCGCTAAAAATCAGGGACAATTGCTCTTTGAAACAGATCGGGAACAATTTCTTACCAACAAAAGGTTCGATCCGTATTACCTTTTATCCACTCATAATACCTTTATAGCGCAGGCTACCCGCGATAATTGGCGCGGCGTGCGCATCTCCATTGATATGACTTGGCTTACTCGTGATGTAGCGACTCCTGAACAAATTCTGAAATACGAAGCAGCTTCAGACGCGGTGTTTACATTCCAAAATGCCCCGATTATCGCATTAATGCATTACGATTATTCCAAATTACCCGGCAATCTTGTCGTTGAATTGCTGAAACTGCACCCCATTGCTGTTGTTGGCAAACATATCAAACGCAACCCCTATTACTTAAACTCTGAGCAATATCTGCTCAAAATTCTGAAGGCTAACCGCGAACGCGCCTCACGCCCGCAACCAAACGATCAAGTATTAGCGCGTGATTTTTCTCAAGACACACAGCGCCGCCGCGCATAGCTATACAAAGTTATACAAAAGTTACGGCAGTATACACGGCGGGCAGAGCCGCGGCGAAACAGCAATTTGCATAAGGATGCAGTCTTTTTTGCGACGCTTAGAAAATTTCCAAAACAACTGTTTTTTTTCAAAATTGATTTTGCGCTATGCTGTCTATTTAGCGCTTAACTTCTGTAAATATCGCGCTGCTGCGCCATTTACAAAAGATTCGGAAGCCGGTTACTTCCGTTTTTGTGTTGATAAAAAAATTCTTTTCCGGACACCGGCCATGCGGAAAGTGGGTTGCGGATAATGGGGTATGAAAAAGCAGATTGGGAAAAAATATTCTCCAATCTGCTTTTAGCGTATAGCGCGGAAAAC
>JAKAOI010000156.1 GCA_021812265.1 Chloroflexota bacterium
TTGACTTAATTTCATGACCATATTTTACTATGAAAAATAGTCAATATGCAATAGATCTTGGACCTGTTTATGACCCTCCGATTTTTCTTGTTGTTTAACGCAAACACTTAGCGCGCATACATTGACCGTTTCAAAAGACACCAGCAATTATACGGTTGGATAAAGAAATGTCGGCCTGCTGCGCCGGAAACGTGACGGCAATATTTTCAATTCATCGCGATATTTTGCCACCGTTCGGCGCGCAATATCCATTCCACAGCGGTTAATCAAGCGCATTAACTGCTCATCACTCAGCGGATGCCGTGGATCTTCATTTTCAATAAACTCGCGCATCTTGTCTTTTACATATTGCGAATCATCAAAAAAATCATCAAATGAAACCGTTTTCCCATTTGGCAGCAACACATACTTGCCTGCCGTTGCTCTGCTGACAGTAGATTCATGCAAACCAACCTCATGTCCGACATCTTTGCGAGTTAACTTGCGCAAACCAACCGTGCCATGCTCTAGATATTCATTTTGCATACGAACCAACGCCTCACTCACATTTTTAATCGTTTGCCAGCGATGATTGATTGCATTGATAAAATTATTTGCTTCGTCAACCGAATCCCGAATTAATGCGCGATCCTGCTCACTGGCGTTTAATGAGTTTTTACGCATTTGTTTCCGCAGCTCAGAATACGACTCCGCAACAGAAATTTTAAAGCGGCGCGATTCTAATACATCCACCTCCATACCTTGCGGTGTTTTGCGAATAACAACATCCGGACGAATCGTCGGCGCCGGCTCTGAAATATTATTCAGATCAGGATCAAAGCCATGGGCGGGTTTTGGTGAAAGATGCTCTCGAATAAATTGGCTTTCATTTTCTACAACTTTCGGCGAAACGCCCAAAGCTTTCGCAATTTCGCGATACCGCCGCTCCGCAAAATCTTCAAAATGGCTTTGAATCAGCGCTTCAGCTACCATATGGCGCGGCGTGATACGCTGCAATTGCAGCAACAAAGACTCTTGAAAACTCCGCGCGCCGATCCCTGCAGGATCCAGCATTTGCAGTGAAGTTAAAACCTGCGTAACCATTTCTTCATTTACCGAACAAATATCGCAGGTTTCCTCGATAATATCTGCCGGCAGATACCCCTGTGAATTTAAATTATCAATAAGGTAATCGATAATGGGATATTGCTCTGAATGATATTCTGCCCGCAAAGTAGTTTTTAAGCCAGCGCAAAAAGATTCTGCGCCGGAAACCCGAGCAAATGGATCGGTGTCATCAGCGGTGTACCCACTATTACCAGAATATGAAGCCTCAAAAACAGCCTCATAAGCGTCTGATGAAGAATTCGAGCTTGATCTGCTGGCCGCGCATTCACAACGATCCCCTAAACTGCCTTGATAAGTGCGATTACAAATGGGGCATAATTCCTTTTCCTCTACTTCAATAGCAGGATTATTTCTGCTGGTAGACTTGATGTCAAGTTCAATACTTTGCTGGTCTTTTTGCAGTATCGTAATATTAAATATTTGCAGTTGGTTATACGTTGTTTTTGACTTGGTCTTATTTTCCTGTGCTGCGGTTGTCCGAATGTGAGACATTTTTTTGTGATCTCCATATTTCATGTAGATTCGTCATTTTGCTTTCCCTACAAAACAAAATGACGCTGGCTTTCATGCCTAAATTCGATATCGGCCAAAGACACCATACCGCTTTTTTGAACGGCTGCTTTATAAACGTCAGAAAGCTCGTTATGCGCAGCATGGTCCATCAAGAAAAAAAAGTTACCGTTATATAGTGTTAAATTCAATATTGTATCTTCGGCCATATTGACGCGGCAATACCCGCGTCTACTCAGCGTTTCGGCATACGCTATGCGCTATTGCATATCATGAGTGTTTCATAGTTATTGCCGTAAATACCGTGTTTGTTCCAACCAAACCGGCGGTAAGTTCACATGTAAGGCAAAAATATATACAGCATAAACCATGCCAATCAATTTTACCATAAAGATACAAAGCTGGGAATCACCTGTTTCGCAATCGTTCCCCACCCTAGGTTACAAGATCACATTGCTCCTTCTAAATATATGATATAATTTATCTTAAATAATCGAATAAATGCCGCGATGCGCCATTCGCATGCGCGCTTATTACGAGTTTGAATAACCGTCAGGATTTTACGGTGTACACACAAGAAGAAAGTTTAGCGTTAGTGCAGCAATTTCAGGAAAGATATTCTTTCCTTTTTGACGCTTACCAATCGGACGCGATGTCGCTCTATGCGATGGGATCCTCCGTTCTGGTCGCAGCCCCCACAGGCACGGGTAAAACTATTGTTGCAGAATTTGCTGTATGGCTGGCTCTGCGCAACAATATGCGCGTTTTTTACACTGCCCCAATTAAGGCTCTTTCAAATCAAAAATTTCACGACTTCCGCGAGCGGTACGGCGCGGAAAACATTGGATTGCTCACCGGTGATATTGTTGAAAACGCCTCGGCTCCCATTGTTGTTATGACTACAGAAATCTACCGTAATGTGCTTTTAGAATTGGAGCGCGATGATTTTGAAGGCGCCGCATCAGAATTTGCCGGAGCCGTTGTCCCGCAGCGCCATACGCCTGAACGCAAACTAACCCCAGATATCGCTAACCTCGCCTGTGTCATCTTTGATGAATTACATTTTATGGCGGATCCGCAGCGCGGCCCGGTTTGGGAAGAAAGCATTATCCATTCTCCCGAAAGTGTGCGGTTCATCTGCCTTTCCGCCACAGTTCGCAACGCAGATGAAATAGTTGGCTGGCTGGAAAAAACTCACGGCGCAACACGCCTCATCTCCCATCCCGAACGCTCAGCTCCCTTGGAAGATTACTTGTATTATAAACATACCCTCACACTTGTTCGCGATCAAACCGGCAAACGCGCCCGCAAATTTCCTAACGTCGGCGGAGAATTAAAACGCATACGCTCCTACAATCGCAGAGAGTACTATGATGAAGAGGACTCTGAAGAACTATTTGCAAAATACACTGCCCCCGAGCCAATGGAAGTTTTAGTCGCATTGCGCAACGCCGAACTGTTGCCCTGCCTGTATTTCCTGCCCGGCAGAAAAGCGGTTGAAGACGCCGCATTCAGCTGCAAAAACCGCAGCCTCGTTTCTCCTGAAGAGCGTGAAGCCATACAAGAAGAAATAGCCGCTTGGCAGCAAGCAATGGCAGATGAAGATTGCCAATTGCAGCAAGTATCTAAACTTACACGTCTGCTTCCCTCCGGCATCGGCTATCACCATGCGGGGCTTATTCCGGCGCTGAAACAATTGATAGAGCGATTGTTTGTGAAAGGATTGCTGCGCGCGGTATTTGCCACCGACACATTGGCCATGGGCGTAAATATGCCTGCCCGCTCCGTTATCGTGGGCAGCATGAGCAAATTTGACGGCCGCATGCTTCGGCTGATGACACCAAATGAATACCAGCAATTAACCGGCAGAGCCGGCCGCAGAGGCATCGACGCTTACGGCGCCGCCGTGCTGCTCTATTCTCCTTGGGATGAATTTGAAAAAAGTTTTACTGCCCTTACAGCGCCGTTGCAGCCGGTTAATAGCGCTTTCGTGCTGGGATACAATTCTACTTTGAATTTATGGCGGCCGAATCAGCTGGAAACACTTCGCAAAGTATGCTCCGACAGCTTCCGTGAATATCAGCGGCGCCAGCGTGTTACGCATCGCAAAGCAGCTAAAAAACATGGCAAAAGCACTCGAAACACAGAAGCCAATAACTTAGAGGAATCTGCAGAATTAGAGACCGGCGACGTTGTACAGCTGGGAGTGAGTGTTGAAAGAGAGCTATTAGCAACCGTGGGTGTTCTGCGAGTCTTAAATTATATCGACCAGGAAACTGATATGTTAACTGTGAAAGGTTTCCTGCTGCGCGCGCTGTTTCACTCATCCGGTCTTATGCTTACCGAATTGCTGGTATCCGGCGCATTCGACACACTAACAAGCTCCGAACTTGCCGAAGTTATCAGTTGGTTTGTATATGACAGTGATAAAACGCTGGTTACAGTAAACACCTTATCAGATCGCCTAAAAACTGCGCGGCGCGTCATTAAAAATATGCACAAACGTGTACAGCATATCGAAAATCAATTTGCAATCAGTTTAAGCCCAACGATAAACGAAACATTCAGCGGCGTTGCCCAAGGATGGTCGCAAGGATTCTCGCTGAACGGACTGCAGCAGCGAATCTCACTTGCTGAAGGCGATTTGTTGCAAATCCTAAACCAAACCATCGATTTGCTTCATCAGCTAGAATCAGCGTTGGAACAAATTCTGCTTACTCCCGAACATTGGAGCTTCGACAATTCCCTTACGTTTTTAGAACGCCGCGAATTGCGAAAACGCTTTGACAGTCTGCGTGTCGGCCTTCATCTGGCTATTAAACAATTAATGCGCGGAATAGTCGCGCAAAGCCGCTCTTTGCCATTGCAAAACAGCGAGAAATCAGATTCCAATAACGCCGCCGGCGCTGTTGAACAATAGCGGTGGTTTTTCGCAACCACGCATCCTGATAGATAAGCGAAAGTTGCGATACAATAACAACAGCAAAACAATAAGCTTGGCAAAAGCAAAATACTATTCGCTTGCGGTCTTCGGATCACTTGTGAGTACTTTGATTGGAGCAGGATACCTGTGCCTAGAGATTTACCAATCGGAAACGGAAATTTACTCATCAATTTCGATAACACCTACCAATTACGGGATATTTATTTCCCCAATGTCGGCCAAGAAAACCATACCGACGGCCATGAAAATCGCCTCGGATTTTGGGTGAACGGCGCTTTCGCGTGGATAGACGCTCCGGAATGGGAACGTGACATGCGCTATGAAACAGACACACTCGTAACACATGTTACACTGCGCAACGAGAAAATCGGGCTGCAGATTATCTGCGCAGATACGGTAGACTTTACCACACCTATCCTGCTGCGGCGCTTTGCTGTTCAAAACATCGCAGCTGCGCCAGCCGACATCCGTATGTTCGTGCATTATGACTGGCATATCCTGGAGGCGCCTGAAGCTAACACCGTGTATTACGATCCCGCAATACACGGTTTGGTAAGTTATCGCGGTGAACGCTATTTTATCGGCTCCGGCTCCGTCGGCTCCAAAATAGGAATCGCCAGCTGGGCAACCGGTTACAAGGAATACGATAATCTAAAAGGCACATGGTTCGACGCCGAAGACGGTGTGTTAGGCAGATACCCAATCGCGCAAGGCGCGGTAGATGGCACAATGGAATTTGATTGCGGCATAGTGGCGCCGGGAGATTCAGCAATAATACATCATTGGCTGACAGCCGGACAAAACTATAAAGAAGCCGCAAGTTTGCATGAATCGGTGGTAACACGCGGCCCAGATTATTTTATCGAACGCACCAGAAATTATTGGAAGCTGTTTGTCAGCCGGCAAGATGAGCCAATAAACGGATCCGCCGCCGCATCTGCAACTATGAACGGGCTGCCGCAAGATATTATCGACGCATATCGGCGTTCGCTGTTGATCATTTCAACAAATATGAACGCTAACGGCGCAATTATTGCCGCCACCGATGGCGATATCTGGCTGTCTTCACGCGACAGCTATGCGTATATGTGGCCGCGCGACGGCGCATTGGTTGCCAACGCTCTCAGCCATAGCGGATATGGTGATTCTACACGCAAATTCTTTGAATTTTGCCGGGATATCATCTCGCATCATGGCTATTTGCTGCATAAATATACTCCCTCGGGCGCGCTGGGCAGCAGCTGGCACCCTTGGGCAGATTCCGCCGGAAACCCGCTGCTGCCAATTCAGGAAGATGAAACTGCGTTGGTTATTTACAGCCTTTGGCAGCATTATTCTTTATTTAAAGATATTGTTTTTATCAAACCGCTTTACGCGCCGCTCATAAAGGCCGCCGCCGATTTCATGGTCTCATATATCGACAGCGCCACTGGTCTGCCGCTGCCTTCTTGGGATTTGTGGGAAGAGCGCAGAGGAATACACGCCTATACTATCGCAACCGTATACGCTGCGCTGCGCGCCGCGGCGCAATTTGCCCATATTTTTGGTGAACACGAATTTGAAGATCGCTATGAAACCACTGCCGGAAGATCGG
>JAKAOI010000157.1 GCA_021812265.1 Chloroflexota bacterium
GGACAGAGATGCCTCTGGCAGTTAGGCGTAAGCTTGGCTGGTAAGCACACTGGCTGAACCAAGAATCCGCTGCGGCTTTAGCCCATGCGGAGTGTCAAAGAATAATAAACGCCAGATCATTGACATTGGTTTGTGTGGGACCGGGGAGCAACAAATCTTGCAGCGCCGCAAAAAACGCATAGGAATTATTTTGCTGCAAATATTCCATTGGAATCAATCCCAAACGCTGCGCCGCGGCCGCTGATTTGCCGGTAACAACCGCGCCGGCGGCGTCGGTGGGGCCATCTGTGCCATCAGTGGCAAACGTAATGACAATGCAGCCCGACAACCCTGCAATATCTTCAACCAAACTCAGCGCCATTTCCTGATTTCGGCCGCCGAGACCGCTGCCGCGAATCGTAACGGTTGTTTCCCCGCCGACAGCAATAACGCACGGACGATGTACAGGAGAATCATACTGCGCTATTTCGCGCGCAATTGCCCCAAGAAAATGCCCCGCTTCCTTTGCTTCGCCCTGCAGCCACGTTGTAAGCAGCAACGTGCGCATCCCTTTGCTTTCAGCGTAGGCCAAAGCAGCTAAAGCAGCTTGCCTGTTACTGCCGGCAATAACATTATGAACTTTATGAAACAGTTCATTATCTTGTCTGGGAGTTTCCGGCAGCAATCCGGCGGCGCCGGCGCGAAGTCTCTGCATAATAGCAGCCGGAACCGCCGCAGAAACCACATATGCGTCTAATATTGCCAGCGCGTTTGCAAAGGTGGTAGAATCGGGCGCAGTTGGCCCCGAAGCAATGCTTTCCAGCGGGTTGCCGACAACATCCGATAAAATCAGGGATATCACTCGCGCCGGGCTGGCTTTTAAGGCAAGTCCGCCACCTTTCAATGTTTCAGTGTGTTTGCGCAAACAATTTATTTCATGAATCGGCGCGCCGCACGCCAGCAATATCTTCGTCATCTCCCGCAGATCTGCCAGCGCGATGCCTTCCGCGGGCGCAGTAAGCAACGCCGAGCCGCCGCCGGAAATAACCGCTATAACTAAATCGTCGGGGCCGGCGTCATCCAGCAACGCAGCGATGCGCGCGGCGCCATGTGCGCCGTTTTCATCCGGTTCGGGGTGTCCGGCTTCAATAATGGCAATTGGGCCGATAGCTGGCTCCGGCGCATGCCCATATTTTACCAAAACTATTCCCGCGGCAATTTTACTGCCCAGCAGGCCATACACTGCCTGCGCCATGGGATACCCGGCCTTGCCGGCGCCAACCACAAAAACACGCCGCACTTCCTGCAAATGGACACTAAAGCCGCCTGCAGATATTACGCCGTCGTTCACAAAAAAATGCTGCCGAACAGCCTCTGCGGGGTCTGCCGCCTGAATTGCCGCCGCCAGCATTTCTGCCGCAAACAGCCCTTGTTCTTCTGCGCGCAGCGAGGCGGTTAAAAATTGTTCCGAACGCATTGCAAAACACCAACCCATTTATGATAAAAAGTAAAACAACATATTATTCTGTTTTGGCCGCCAGCAAATCTTGAACCCATTGCGAAACAACCGATTCCAAAATAGGAAGCGAACGCTGGAAAAAATGTGATTCATCAGGAATAATATGCAAATGTTTGGGTTCGGGCAGTCCTTCAAACCAAATCGCCAGATTTTCCAAGGGACCATATTCATCGCGGGCGCCCTGCACAATCAATTTTGGTTTTGCGCATGTTTCCAGCGCCGCCATGGGCAACGTTCCCGCAGGCACGCCAGCCCCAATAAGCGCTTTAATATGGCGGCTGCGGCAGCCCACCGGCAAACCTACCCAAGCGCCAAAGGAAAAGCCGGCCAATATAATACCGGCGCGGGGAAAGCGCTGCGCAAGCCAAGCAATGGCAGTTTCCGCATCCTCACTTTCGCCAACGCCGTCATCATATACGCCTGTGCTGCGGCCAACACCGCGAAAGTTAAACCGCAGCGCCGGCGCGCCGGCGTTACTTATCGCTTTTGCCAACGTAAATACTACTTTATTATGCATTGTTCCCTGCCCCAGCGGGTGCGGATGACAGATAACCGCCGCCCAAGCGCTGCTCTCATCGGCGTCATCCGGCAGACGCAGCAAAGCTTCAAGCCTGCCATGTGCGGCGGGAATATCAATGGATTCTATGCTTGCCATAACAGATCTCTTCTTTGCTTTTTACTTGAATGAGCGGCTTTTACCGCATAGCATGCTAGTGTGATGTGTGGATAAGCGATAAAAACTCGGCGCGGGTAGCCACATTGGCAAAGACGCCGCGCATAGAGCTGGTAACTGTTTTACTGCCGGGCTTTTTTATGCCGCGCATCGTCATACATAAATGTTCTGCTTCTATCACAACACCAACACCATCCGGATTTAACGATTCCATAATTGCGTCGGATAACTGCGATGTCATACGCTCTTGCACTTGCGGGCGGCGCGCCAAAATCTCTGTGGCGCGGGCCAATTTACTTATGCCTACAATTCTGCCGTTTGGAATATAGCCAACATGGGCCACGCCAAAAAACGGCGCAAAATGATGTTCGCACATCGAATAAAACGGAATATCTTTTACAATAACCATTTCCTTATGATGTTCATCAAAGGTAACCTGCAGCACATCACGCGGATCTTGCCTCAATCCGGAAAAAATTTCCGCGTACATGTCGGCAATCCGGCGTGGAGTCTCTGCAATGCCCTCGCGTTTGGGATCTTCACCGATAGCCGCAATAATCTGTTCAACGGCGTGTTTTATCGTTTCGATATCGATTTCATTATCGGCGGGAATATTTTGATTTTTCATATAGCACAAAAACTAACTTTCTTATTTGGATGTCTGGTTCAGCGTATCATTCATACTGCCGGTTCGGTAACCGCGTAAATCGAGTGTTACATATACATACCCCAGCGACCGCAGCTTAGATTCAATGGCGTGGCGTGTTTCCGGCTGCAGCATACGCGCAATATCTTCCTCAGGAACTTCTATCCGCGCTATCGTATCGTGGTGGCGCACCCTTACCTGAATAAAGCCCAGCGATCGCAGAAATTTTTCGGCGGCGCTGATCTGCTGCAGCGTTTCTATACGAATGGCAGACCCATAGGGTATGCGGGAAGAAAAGCACGCCAGCGACGGTTTATCCCAAACAGAAAGATCCAAAAATTTTGCTAATGCGCGAATATCTTCCTTAGTAAACCCTGCGTCTAAAAGCGGTGTTTTAATGCCTCTTTCTTTAGCGGAACGCTGCCCGGGCCGGTAATCTCCCATATCGCTGCTATTCACGCCATACGCAATGGCGCTAACGCCATGTTCACGCGCAATCGGCTCCAAATGCCGGAACAAATCTTCCTTGCAAAAATAACACCGTTCGGGTGTATTCGCGGTATACTGCGTATTTTCCATTTCGGAAGACCGTATTGTTATCACTGCTGCGCCCATTTCGCGCGCTGTTAATAACGCGGCGGCGCTTTCATCTTCATCATAGGCTGGGGACAACGCCAGTGCGCCTATACAGCGGCTGCCCAGCACATCTGTTGCTACTTTCAGCAATAATGCGCTATCCACACCACCAGAAAAAGCGACTAAAAGCGATCCATATTCGGAAATAAGATCTTTCAATTTTTCATATTTTATGAACAATTTGGGTTCTAATGCGGCAGATATTCGTGCTATATCCATGATATGCGCTGATCCTTAATACATAATGTTTTGCGCTGTTTGCGGCGGCGCCGCTGAAACAAACAGATCTGCAAATTTGCGCGGGCCTACCCCTCGATTTCGCTTTCGTTTGCAGCGGCTAATTTGGTGTTAATCCAAGCAAGCATATCCGTTAAGCTTTCTGATGTCACTTCATGCCCCATCTCATATTCATGATATTCCAAATCAGTGGAATACGTCTTTAACAGATCTCTGGCGCTTCTGCCGGCTTCAATAGGAATGGTCGTATCATATATGCCGTGCTGCATAAAAATGGGGAAATTGGCAAACTTGGAGGGTTCGGCAAAAAAATCCTGCATATCAGGGTTCAGCCGCCCGCTGAGCGACAAAACACCCGCAAACGTTTGCGGCTCATTCATTCCCGCTAATAACGCCATAATAGCCCCTTGGCTGAATCCGCCAATGTAAATGCGCTGCTTATTGCCGGCGTATTTTTCAATCAATTCATATATACACTTAAATAGGGACCCTAAATTTGCGTCAACATCATCAAGATTTACCTGAAAATCACCCTGCGTCATAGCAACATCAAACCATTTATAGCCGCCAAGCTGATATTGGTGTGGCGCGCGTAAACTCACGACCGCGCAATGAGGATCGATATATTCACTGAAGGCAAATAAATCTTCCTCGTTGCTGCCCAGCCCATGCAATAAAAAAAGCATTGGGCTGCCGCCATCTTGCGCGTCTTGCGCCGGGCGGAATAAATACTTTAACGAAGCGTCTTCCTGTACAGGGAAAAAATTAAAAAACTGCGAAAACATGCGCGCACCATTTCCTATATCTACAGCGTTAATTATTTTATATCATAAATCTGCCAATACAGTCGCGGCAAGGGCAGTTTTACCGGCCGGCAAAACCACTTACTTTTTTTGGGGCAGAAATATATGATAGCAATAGATAGATGTGAATTTCTCTTGCGGTTGCGCAGGAGCTTCCATCCCAAAAGCAAGCATTGCCGGCTCAGCGCTGCATATGTGTTGCAACGGCGTTTTCTATAGTTACAGAAGTGTCAAAACATGGATAAAATAACCAATGAACCAACAGGAACTCAATTCAGCGGCGCATATTGGAACGACGCCGAAACACCGGATACCGATATTGATTGGCTGACGTTAGCGTCCGAGGAAATGCGCGCGCCAATAAAAACTTTGCGCGCGTTAATCGGCGATATGCGCAAGTATGTTATTGCGGCGGATCCCGCCACAAAAGCGCAACTGCTGCCGCGGCTGGCGTCAATTGTAAAGCAAGTAACATTTCTTGAAAAAGTTGTAACATCATGGGATACTTCCGCCAATATCAGCGTGGCGCATATCTCTGAGCCAATGCGTCCGATTCAGCTTTCCGCTGTTCTCAGCGAACTTTGTGAATTATTTTGGCCCAAATATCAAATACCTTGGCGCATATACACCGATTCCGATATTTGGCTGACAATAGACACAACATTGCTGGGGCATATGCTTCAATTGATCTTTCACTCAATCGCTCACGCTGCAAATCCGGGCTTGGTAGAAATTGTCTGCAAAGATATTACCGGCCATGCGGGCAGAATTATCTCTATTGCCATGGCAGATCGCCGCGCAGAAGCGCCAAAAGGGCAGAAACCAGACCCTTGGCATACAGTAGAGATGGAGTTAGCTGATGGGTTGATACGCGAACTCGGAGGCAATTTTACGCAGGAATACCGCGCAAAAGGCGGACGAATCACCACATTATGGCTACCGGCAAGGTTTGCATTGAAAGCCGCGTAAATAGCAGCGCTGGAGTTATCCTCATCCGGCGCCATACCACCTTCAAGCGAAGTCATACAGCAGCATGCCCTCTGACGGGGTGTGGGGTATCCCCTTTACGCCTTTTTTAAGGTTCAGCTCTACATCACATAAAAATACATGTATAAATCAATCTAAGAATTATGCAATTTACGCCGATTTGATAATTATCGAGAGAACAGCGCGCATACGACCGGGTGGTTTGGCGCTCAGCGCATATACCGCAAATTTTTCAGCAAATTTTTCAATGCAAAGGTAAGGCTCCATGTCTCAAGATATATGTGCGGCAGCCATTGGCTGCATAGACGGCAGAGCAGCAATCCCAACACTTCAATTTCTTCAAAACTATCTTCAGGTCGATCATGTCGATTTTATAGCTTCCGTAGATCCGGTTCAGGCATTTTGGCAAAATAAAACGGCAGAAATTGAAGCAATAAAACGGCAGATCGCAGCTTCACTCAATATGCGCAGAGTAAAAATAATTGCCGTTGTGGCGCATTACAGCGACGACAAAGCCACAGCGACGCGGGATGAGCATTTTACTATGATATCCGATTGTGTGAGAGAAATTGCGCATTGGAGCCGCGAAGCGCGTGTTTTGGGATTATGGATCAATGAGCGATGGCAGGCAGAAATAATCATTGATTCGTGGA
>JAKAOI010000158.1 GCA_021812265.1 Chloroflexota bacterium
ATAACCAAACGGTTAAAGAAATTGTGCAATATACCGTTGTCGCCGCGCTTTCGGCAACTATTACGACGCCGGCAAATAACGCGGTATATGACATAAATCAACAAATTATGGCGCAATATGTTTGCGCCGGCGGCGCGGCGCCGGTTAGCTGTTCTGGCTCTGCAGCTAACGGAACTGCCATAGACACTACAAAAACCGGCAAATTTGTGTTTTCGGTTGAGGCGCAAGACACCGCTAAGAATACTGTTTCGGCGACATCTTCTTATACGGTTGCGGCAGATCCAACTATAACAATTACAGCTCCGGCAAATAATGCGGTATATCATGTTGGTGACACTATTTCCGCGCAATTTAGCTGCTCCGGCGGATCTCCGCCGCTGCAATGTTCGGGAACCGCCGCGAATAACGCGCCGATAGACACTACCGCATCGGGAACAAAAACATTTACTGCAACAGTAACCGACTCGCAAGGGCAAACCGCTGCGCAAACAGTGACATATACCGTTGTTTCACAGCTTACGGTAAGTGTGCAAACGCCGGCGCAAAACGCGCAGTATGCGCAAGGGGCAGTGGTCAACGCTGTTTTTTCTTGTTCTGGCGGCGCTCCGCCGGTAATTGACCAGCCGACTTCACCGAATAATGCGCCGATAGACACGAACGCATTGGGCGCACATACGTTTACGGTGATTTGCTCCGACGCAGCAGACGCCAGCGCGAAACAAAGCGTTGCGTATACGATAATTTCACCGGCGCCAATTTTAAAAGCGCTCAGTCAACAGTTATCGGCGCTGGGCGCTGGCTCTGTCTCTGTAAATGTTGTTGGATCGGATTTTACTCAGCAAACATCTTTAACGTGGAATGGGCAGCCACTGCAAACAACCTATATTTCACCGACACAATTGACGGCAAGTATACCTGCCGCAAATGTGGCAAATGAACAGATTGCGCTTGTTTCCGCTGACACTGCGCCGCCCGGTGGGGGAATATCGCCGCCGATTGGATACGCTGTTGTTGGGAACGGTTTAACAAATACATTGGCTGATACTGGCGCCGTTTCTACCGGCGGGTTATTAGATATAACCGCCGAAACCAGCTCCCAAGACTCGGCGGAGTTCAGCGCTTCCGGCGCCGGCTCTGCTGCGGTGATGGAATTTGACAGCAATCCGGCAGCTATACCAGTAAGCGGGTCCGGAGTGGGATTTTTTGGCGTAACGCTGCAAAATTCGGGCGGTATATCTACGGCGCAAATTACAGTGTGCGAAATTGGCGCGCAGAGCTTATATTGGACAACCGGCGCTGTATGGACATTGTTCAGCCGGCAGCAGATAAATTCCACCACTAAGTGTATTCAGGCCGCGGTTACTGATACTACATCACCATCTCTGAATCAATTGGCGGGTATATTTGTTGCTGCAATAGAGCCGCTTGCTCCCACACCTGTTGCGTCGCCAACGCCCTCGCCGACAGCTGTCCCAACTGCGACAACGATACCCAATCAAGGCACAATAACCGTTATTCAGCCGGCAACTCCAACAGAAACGCCTGCGTCTGGCGGTTCGACAGTGATTTATGTAACGCCCACGGCGACCCCGATTTTGGCGCAAAAAACCACGTTGTTGCAAAATCAGCAAACAGGGTCCGGCGGATCGGGAGCGGTGACACAGCCATCATCTCCTGCGCCGGTGGGGCAGCAGCAAAGCGGCCAGAATCGGCTCTATATGATTCTGATTGCGATTATGGTACTATTGGTAATATCGATATTTACGGCCGGCAGCGCATATTTGGTGTATTATCTGCGCAAGCGGCGGGAAATATAAGTATCGATATGTTGCGTTTGACAGTGGCAGCGAAAATCAGATATATAAACTGTTCGGGATGTTTGCTGCCCGCTTATTGGAGACAAATAAAACATATGTAAGGGGCCGACACTATGTTCAAAGGCATGCTGATTTCTTTGGCTGATGGCGCACAGCGCAATGAAATTCGGGAGTTTTCTGAAGATGAATTGCCACACGGCAGCGCGCTGGTTCGCGTTTTATATTCTGGGTTAAATTATAAAGACGCGCTGGCGGTAACTGGGAAGGGGAAAGTGATACGCATGTTTCCCATGGTCCCGGGAATAGATTTGGCCGGTGAAATTATTTCATCAGAAAATCCGGCGTACCGTCCGGGCGATCTTGTGTTGATAACCGGCAGCGGCTTAGGAGAACTTCATTGGGGTGGATATGCCCAAATGGCCAGAGTGCCTGCCGAGTGGCTGGTTCCTATTCCGCAGGGCATGTCTGCCGAAAGCGCTATGATTATTGGAACAGCTGGCTTTACCGCAATGTTGTCTGTTATGGCAATAGAAATGGCCGGCGCTGTTCCCGATGGACGCGAGGTATTGGTAACCGGAGCAACCGGCGGGGTTGGCAGCATTGCAACGGCGCTGCTGGCGCATGCGGGATATTCCGTATGCGCGGTAACCGGGCGGATGGAGCTGGCTGATTATTTGCGCGAACTTGGCGCCAAAACGGTGATGCGCCGTGAAGATGCGCTGAATGCGCCGCAAAAACCACTGGCTTCGGAGCGTTGGGGCGCGGTTATTGATTCGGTTGGAGGCGAAACGCTGGCTTCGGCGGTTCGCGCCTGTTCTATTGGCGCGCCTGTGGCGGCGTGCGGTTTAACCGGTGGAGCAAACCTAGCGTTAACCGTTATGCCATTTATATTACGCGGGGTAGCCTTGTTGGGCATCGATTCCTTGAATTGTCCGTATGAGCGCCGGCTGCAAGCTTGGAAACGCTTGGCGGCAGATCTGACGCCCGAAGCGTTGGCGGCAGTTGGCAAAACGCACCCCTTCAGCGATATTGAACGGCTGAGCGCTGAGCTGATGCAGGGGCATATTCGCGGCCACGCTGCGCTGGATATGTCACAGTTTTAGCTTGTATGGCTGCGGCAGAAATTGCCGCACAGCAACGGCCCCGCTTGCAATTTATTGTTTTGGCAAGTGGGCGCCGCTTACTGGATGAATGTAGATAACCTTGCAGGGTATCTTATGGCGTGCTACACTGCAAAGAGATGATCTATCTAGCTATTTTGCCTTGCGCGTATCTGTACAAAGTTTTTGAAATTGTTGGATGCGCATGGATGGTGAAATAATCGGTATAGCGGGATAATTTCCTCTGAGGAGTCTTTTTTTTATGTCTGATACATTTAAAGTGATGAAATTAAGTTTTGGAGCAACGGCCAATGCGTTGGATGGTGAGGCTGGCGAAATTATTGGCGCCGTAATGGAGGTTGGCTCGCATAAGATAACTCACGCCGTTGTATTGCTGGGCGGCGGCCCAGCCGGTGTTCAGGTTTTGGTTCCCGTTGGGTTGTTTACTGATACAACAACCGAATCCGCGGAGATCAGTGTCACACGCGAAGCGTTGCTGCAAACCATGACAAAAGCGGGAAGCGCGCCATACATCAGCGCATCCGCTCGAGCAACGAAAAAGGGCGCCGTTATCGGGAATGTCGTTCATATTTCATTTGCCGCAGATACT
Organism: Chloroflexota bacterium; assembly: GCA_021812265.1. Classification (GTDB taxonomy): domain Bacteria; phylum Chloroflexota; class Ktedonobacteria; order Ktedonobacterales; family JACDGC01; genus JAJYBV01. Next base: position 3,528 of record JAKAOI010000158.1, read on the forward strand.
GGAGCGGCAAACAATATTGTCATAAAATCGGGAAACGCCTTGATGGTGGCGCCGTCCAGCGGAATTGTTTCCATCTCTGATAACGCAAAAACGATTGAATTTGCCGACACTGACGCGCTGTTTATTCCTTACCTGCCTGACACAGACTTGCAAGATACTATTTATAACGCGCTGTATAACTATCCCCGTTTAAGAATTGATTTGCATTCGGTGCAAATACGCGCCATTGATGGTGAAGTTTGGCTGACCGGATTTGTTTCATCTACGCTTAATCGCAAAATTATCGAAAAACTGCTGACGCCAATCCAGGGTATTAGTGAGCTGCATAATGATATTGTCGATGACACCGATTTATCAATCACTATCGCGCGCGCGTTATCACAAGACTCTCGCACACGCGGGAAAATGATTGGTGTGTATTCAAATTTAGGCAATGTTTTATTGCGCGGATATGCGCAAGATGAATCCATCGCACAAGTTGCCTTGCAAATTGCCGGCGGAGTTTCCGGCAGCGCAAAAGTGGTAAATCAAATGGTTGTTGGTGAACAAACATATATTCCTATGCTGGCGCCTGTTACTAACCATGAAGATATCACTCCTGGGGAATAGCTTTTTGTCAGTAAAGCCTGACAGCGCAGTGTAAATGATATATGATAGTGGCAAAGCGTATTCGCTTGACCTTTTATAAAAAGTCGCTATCTGATTTTACCGAAGCGAGCATTTTGCTTGCGCATTGTCAGCTAGAAGCAAGATGGCTGCGGTTTTAATCTATCTGAACGATGAGTAAAAAACGCCGCTATTTTGCAGTCAGCGCATGGATCTGGGCAAGTTTTGCGCGGAGTAGATGTACTATTTGTCGCTATGCGGTTTTATAATGTAAAAAAGGAGCTATGACGTGATTACCCAAAACAATCTTAAAGTACTGCTGGCTGAATTGGTCGGCACGTTTCTCTTGGTATTTATTGGTGGCGGGGCCGGTGTGGCCGCTGCTTTAAATGGTTTTTCTGGTGGATTTGGCTTGTTGATTGCCGCGTTGGCGCATGGTTTTGCCTTATTTCTTATTGTCAGCGTCATTGGTCAAATTTCGGGCGCACATGTTAACCCTGCTGTAACCATTAGTTTGGCGGTTATTAAAAAATTCTCTTGGAGCAAAGTTCCTCAGTATATTATTGCGCAATTTATTGGCGCATTTCTCGCAACTCTTGCTATTATCGGTATTTATGGCAGCAAAGCGGTGAGCGTTGCCAGCGCCAGCGCGCCGGGTTTGGCGGCAAATGTTTCTGGCATGCAAGGAACTCTTGCCGAAATACTTGGGGCTTTCATATTGATTATCTGTGTAGTTGCCGCTGCGGCGGATTCTCGGTTACAGTTGCCGAATGGTTGGGCTGGGATGGTAATTGGCCTTGGTTTAGCTGCGGCAATTTTTGTTGCGGGGCCGGCCAGTGGCGCAGGCTTAAATCCTGCTTTGGCGCTAAGCCCATATATTACCAGCGCCCTCTTTGGCGGACATGTGTTTGCCGGTGAAATTCCGGTTTATTTGTTTGGCCCAATTATTGGCGGTGTTGTTGCAGCGCTGTTGTATCGCTATATGGCTGATATGAATGTTGTATCTGCCACGAAAAGAAAATAGCCGTCATGTCGCAGCCCATTATTCAAGCCATATTGGCTCCTAACCCAAGTATTATGACCGGCGCTGGCACCAATACATATATTATTGCGCAATCTGGCGCAACCGCCGGCTGCTTTGTTGTAGATACTGGCTGCGACTCTGCCGATCATTTACAGAAACTCCGTCAAATCGCTGCTGCGTTTGGTGGAGTTTCTGCTATTATTGTAACGCACGCCCATCCAGACCACATCGGCGGCGCAAAAGAATTTTCGCAGTTAACCGGCGCTCCGGTGTGGGCGCTAGATAATTCGGCGTCGGGAACGCCGTTTGCTGCGCGTGTTGTACGGCATAAAGAACAGATTTCGGTTGGCTCCGTTTCAATCACTATAGTAGCGATTCCCGGCCATAGGTTTGATCATCTGGGATTGTGGCTTCCTGATTCCGGAGATTTATTGGTTGGAGATGTTATGTCTGGCTCCGGCAGTGTAATTATCATTCCTCCCGAAGGCGATATGGCCAAATATCTGCAAACATTGCGCAAACTTGCTGCTTTGCCCATACAGCGTATTTTTCCTGGGCATGGCCCAGTCATTGAAGATCCGCAAGCGCGGATTGCGTGGTATATTGAGCACCGCATGCAACGTGAAAATATGATTATTAGCGCGCTGCGCAGCCATGGACCATCTTCTGCGGCGGATCTTTTGCCGCTGGTGTATAATGATACACCCAAAGAACTTTGGCCTGCTGCGGAATTATCTCTCATGGCGCATCTGCTGAAATTGAAAAAAGAACAGCGCGCGCATATTGTGGCAGAACTTTCCGGCGCTGTAGAATATTGGGCGCTTATACATCGATGAAAAATATTCACTTAGGCGCCGTAAACTGGTATACGGTTTCCCTTTTTCCAGTTGCCGAACATAGAGTTCCGCCCAATAAAACAAGGCGCGTTTCTGTATATTG
>JAKAOI010000159.1 GCA_021812265.1 Chloroflexota bacterium
ATATTGTATTTTTGGATACGTTAGCATAGCCAGATCAGAAATAAGCGCCCATGGGAGAAAATAATCGCGCTCTAAAACCACAGGCTCACGCAGCGATGTGCGCCGCCATACCATAACCGAACCATTGTGCTGCGCCAATATCGATACAATACCGGGAGTAGTATCCCATCCCCAAAGCCAATCTTCCGGTGAAGCAATACTCATCATGAAAACCTTTGCGAGATATTTTGTTCTAAGTATATCATAGCGCAAAAACCGCAGGAAAGTCTGCAGTTATTTTTTGTCCGTGGAAGAAGCGCGCAGCAGTTCACATTGCGTTATACGCAGTAAATCTGCCGTTTGCAGCTGCACATCTATCCCGCGCTGCCCTGCGCTCACATAGATGGTAGGATTATTGTGCGCAGAATCGTCGATATACATAGCAAAACGCCGGTTCAGCAACGCCAAAGCTGATATGCCGCCAACTTTTAGTCCGGTGAGCAATTCTGCCTGTGTATGCGGCGCCATATGAACACTCTTCAAACCGATTTCTCGGGCAAATGCGCGTTCATCTAAAGATGCGCAGGCCGGCAGCATCACAAGCATTGGGCGGGAGCTTGGCACATCGGAGAGTACAACCAATGTTTTAAAAACGCGATCTGCCGGGGCTTCAATCGCCTGCGCCACCAATACAGCGTCGCGAATATCTTCGGGATACGTGTGAATGGTATACGCTATCTTCATTGCGTCAAGCGTTCTCATTGCCAACGTTTTAGAGATTTTAACCATACAATTTTGCAAAAAACAAATCAGTCAAGATATTCTTTCAGACGGCGCATTTTGCTTGGCATGCGCAGTTTACGAAGCGCTTTCGATTCTATTTGGCGAATGCGCTCGCGGGTAACACGGAATTCGCGGCCAACCTCTTCTAATGTGCGGCCTTTGGTGCCATCTAAGCCAAAGCGCAGTTGCAAAACTTTGCGTTCTCTGTCGGTTAAAGCGGCCAGCACTTCATCTACCTGTTCGCGAAGAATTTTTTTTGTTGCGGCTTCGGGTGGGGTAAGGGAAGTATGATCTTCCAGAAAATCACTTAAATGCGAATCATCTTCTTCACCAATGGGGGTTTCCAAACTCACCGGCTCTTGATTCACTTTCACAATTTCACGGACTTTATCAGGGCTGATATTCATTTCCAAGGCAATTTCTTCAGGAAGAGGTTCACGTCCAAGTTCTTGGGTTAACCGACGAGTGATGCGCATCATTTTATTGATGGTTTCAACCATATGAACGGGAACGCGAATAGTGCGGGATTGATCGGCAATAGAGCGTGAAATTGCTTGGCGAATCCACCATGTGGCGTATGTGCTGAACTTATAGCCTTTAGTATAATCAAATTTTTCAACCGCGCGCAGTAAACCGATATTGCCTTCTTGAATAAGATCCAGCAAACTCATGCCTCGGCCAACAAATTTTTTAGCAACGCTGACAACTAGGCGAAGGTTAGCTTCTGTCAGTCGTTTTTGCGCTTCAATACCGTCATTGATAAGGCGTTTATTACGTTGGGTGTGTGTTTTTTTAATTTCAACCAGTCCTCGTTGCACACGAATAGCAAACGCAACTTCTTCATCATAAGAAAGCAGGGGAACTTTACCAATTTCGCGCAGATATACCCGCACAGGGTCATCGGCAGAGCATTCAGACTCTAGGGAAAGCAAGCTGGAGGAATGAGCGATATGGGTATGTACGCCATTAGAGTCATTTGCTTCTTCAGTATTTTCTTCTTCAAAACTCCAAGAGGCTTCATGCATATCTTCTGTTTCAATATCACCGGCAACGAATTGCTGCGCAATAATCTGAAATTGAGCAGAGGGGTGAGCGCTGTCTGAAAAACCATGATCTGAAGATGTATCGGCAAAAATAGGCTCTCGATCGACAAGCTGCTGATCAGCGGTGTTCCACTGAGATGAAAGCGAGCGACGGCTATATTGGCGCATGAACAATTCCTCCAACGAAACCTGTGTACTGCAACTTAAGTATGCATTATTGAGTTATACAAATCAATCAATAGTACGCAGAAAAAACTGAAAACTACCTTAAAACTAGCTGGCAGTTTTTTTTGCAGAGCATTTATTACGTTTGAAGCAAAGCTTCATCATCGATACGTTTGCGTTTAGCTAAAAGCGTAAAGCTTTTTTCGCGCAACGCCTGAACAGAACTGAAATCGTTTTGTTCAGCTGCTTCATGCTGTAATACAGATATTTGGTTGATTGCTTCCGTCAACCTGACTTTTTTAAGTCGTAACGCCAGTTGCTTGGCTGTCCGTGCCAAAAGAGCGCTATCTTGTGTTTGCTGAACGGTATGCATTGATTTCAACCGCTCATAAACATCGACTAAAACAGGTGAAGATTCTATCAACGCTGACGCAGTACTTTCACTATCCTGTCTGCCGCTTGCTTGCAAAATCAGGCTAAATAACGCTCTTGTCTCGGTTCCTTCGAAGTCATTCACTTCAATTATAACATATATCTCCTGTGCAATAATAGGGTAGTTAATAATCAGGGAAAGGATCTGTTCTTCAAGCGTGTTTCCTAGTCTCATCCGCTCCGAAATAGCTCCGGATCTGGGAGATTCGGCCACAGAAGCGTCATCTGTGTCATAGTACTTATTAGCTATGCCATCTGGCGCAGTACTGCTTTGAGATCGTTTTTGTGCGGCGCCGGCGGCATATTTTCGGCGCAGCCGATTCATTTCATGAATAGCGTCGCGTTCCTGTAACTGCATTTCGCTGGCAACGCGGCGCACATACATATCGCGTTTTAAAGGATCTGCCATAACCGCAATTGCCTGAAGCAATTCATGGCTGGCTTTCAGGCGTTCGTAAGAATTGCGCAGATCGTGTGCGCCCATAATATTTTTTATGGCAAATTCAATTAAAGGCATTGCCGCATTCATTTGCTGCTGCCACGCCACAGGATTGGCGCGAATAAATTCATCAGGATCTATACCATCCGGCAGCTCCATAATAGTAATCTCAGCGTTTACCTGTTCTTCAAACTGTATAGGGCTTTGTGGCAGCGGTGAATATTTCCCTGCTTTTTTACCTTTAAACCGCGGCTCTTCAGCTACAGGAGCCAAGTGTTGAGGAACTAACGAACGATCGAAGCCCTCCTGCGCAACTTCGATAGCGCGCAGCGTCGCCATTTGGCCGGCAGAATCGGGGTCGAGCGCCAAGGTGAGCTTATTGGTTAATTTCTTAATAATTTCCACATGTTTGGCGGTTATGGCGCTGCCAATACAAGCAACCGTATTACGAAAATGATATTGCTGCGCAATAATTGCGTCGAAATATCCCTCTACAATAACGATTCGGTCTTCTTTGCGCACCGCTTCCCGCGCGGTGTCTAAGCCATACAGCGTTGCGCTTTTATCAAACAGCGGTGTTTGCGGCGAGTTTAAATATTTAGGCGTTCCGCCGCCCAATTCACGGCCGCCAAACGCTATTACTCCGCGAGTATCGCGAATGGGAAACATAATACGGCTGCGAAAATATTCTGCCGTAAAACCGGTTTCCTCTTTTATATGCGCTAAACCGGCTTCAATAATCAACTGGCTGGGAAAACCCTGCTCTTGCAGAAATTGTAGCGCGCCGCCATGTTCCGGCGCATATCCCAAACGAAATTTTATGATTGTTTCGTTTGTAACTCCCCGAGATTGTAAATATGATCGCGCTTTTGCCGCCGCGTTCGCCGCCAGCAATTGATGATGGTACCACAGCGCCGCCGCTTCATTCACCTCACGCAATTTCTGCAAATGTTCGCGCCGCTCTGCAGATCCCGCAGAAAACTCAATATCCGTAAAACCAATTGGAATCCCGGCTTTGTCTGCAAGCTCACTCAGCGCATCGTGAAATGTCAGAGATTGTGTTTTCATCAAAAAGGTGAATATATCGCCGCCTTCGCCGCAACCAAAGCAGCGCCACGTTCCGGTTTCGGGAAAGACATAAAAAGAAGGTGTTTTTTCCCCATGAAACGGGCATAACCCTTTATAGCCTTTTCCGGAGCGCTTTAACTCCACAACCGCCCCTATTTCCTGAACAACATCTATTCGGGCCTTAATCTGATCGATAGGGGAATCTGCCATAGCGCCGCCTCCCAAGTCTCCGGCGGAAATATGCCCGAAATATCAAGGATTCGGTACCACCGGCTGATTATATCGATTTGGTTTTTGTGTATGATGTTCTGTAACAGCAGAACTATTCCGCTGCCGCAGATATGTGTTACGTTACGCTTTATTGCGCTGCGCTTAGTGATATTATTGTACAAATCAGCAGAACATTTCATTTGTATGGGAAATTTGCTGCAATAAAAACTGCGTTACGCCATTTGACGGCGGCCAGAAATAATAAAACACAATATATTCATTGCCGGCAAAATTATTTTGGTCCCATACCTGCGAATAATTCAATTCATTCCATGATACAATATGCATATGAAACGATTGCCTGAAAGGACGCTTTGTAATGGCGTCAATTGAACCAACCGATACCATTCCTTCATTAAAACGCGCCGAACGATCCCTGCGAGTTATCATTTCTGGCGGGGGAACCGGCGGACACATCTATCCGGCGCTGGCTGTGGCCCAGATATTAGCTGAATCCTATGGCGCCGAAATATTATATATCGGAGACGCCGATGGCCCGGAGGTAAAACTGGCGCCGGCGGCAGGGTTCCGGCTGAAAACTATTCACGCCGGCAAACTGGTTCGCTATTGGTCAAAAGAGTTGATACAAGAGCTGGCCAATGTTCCGGTGGGGTTTTTTGAGGCGCGGCAAATTGTTCATGAATTTGATCCACAGGCGGTGTTTACCAGCGGCGGCTATGTAGCCACACCGGTTGGGGTAGCCGCGCGCGCGCATGGCGCTCCGGTATTAATTCACCAACAAGATGTATCGCCAAATTTAGCAAATAAACTGCTTAAACCATTTGCCACACGCATCTCGGTTTCGTTTCACGATTCGCTGCGTTATTTCCCCCCAGATAAAACTACGGTTTCGGGCAACCCGGTGCGCAAAGCAATACTCGACGCAGCCCAGTTATCTCGCGCACAAGCTAAACAATTATCAGGTTTTGCCGATGATCTTCCATTGATAGTAGTTACAGGGGGAAGCCAAGGCGCGCGGCGCATTAACCAAGTTGTATGTGAAATATTGCCGGTTATTCTGCCAAAAGCGAATGTTTTGCATATCAGTGGCAGGCAGACATTCCAAGAAACGGTTGAACGTTCTGTTCAAGCGTTAACCTCGTTGCCGGAAGATGTGCGCGCGCGATATAAACTAACGCCATATCTTGATAATGAAATGGGGGCAGCGCTTGCCGCCGCAGATTTTGTTATTGCGCGTTCTGGCGCCGCCACACTGGCAGAGCTTGCGGTTTTAAGTAGAGCCTCAATTTTAGCGCCGCTACCGCCAGGCTTTAGCGGATCTCCGCAAGAAATTAACGCCAATATGTTTGCCGATAAAGGCGCCGCAGTGGTTATTCCGGACGATGCGTTTACAGCGGCGCGGCTCTTACAATCGGCGCTTAACCTGCTGGAAAACAGCGCGCAAGTACGGGCAATGGAAACAGCGGCGCAGCAATTTTCTCAGCCAAACGCCGCAAATGATATTGCGGCGCAGGTTGCGCGGCTGGGCGCCGAGTATAGGGTTCAACGCCGCAAAGATCGCGCACGGCGAGTAGTTGAACGAGCGTCTCGGCAATGACAGCAATGGGTTTTTGCGCGCAGATGTGTATAAACAGAGATTCATTCAAGAGAGGGCGCCATGGGATGGAGTGAACTGATTAACTCTGAACTGGATGGGTATAAAATTATTAAAGAAATAGCCCGCGGAGGCACTTCGCGGGTATATCTTGGCGTGCATTTACAAACAGGGCAGGAAACTGCAATAAAGGTAATGGCGGTTAATGTAGACGGCGGAGAGCAAAATTCCTTTGTCCGCAGATTTGAACAGGAATCTCAAGCAGTGCTGATGCTGAATCATCCCAATATTGTGCAGGTATATTCCGTCGGGAAAAAT
>JAKAOI010000160.1 GCA_021812265.1 Chloroflexota bacterium
AGCGCTTAAACGCGCAAGATGAATATTTAGTTGGGTGGATCGATGGGTTCGCCAGCGGCGCTTCACTTGGCCGGGGATTAATCGAAGCCGCCAACCATCCGGAAACAGAAGATTTATCAACACTGATTCCTGCAACACAAGATTTATCGCCGAATATTGCGGGAATATTTCCGCGCGGCCAAATGTGGCGCATTATGAATCCGCTGTTCCACGACGCGCCGATGCGGCTGGCCAATAATGCGCAATACACCATGGTTGCAAAATATGGCGCGAGCATGAAAAAGAAGCCAATGGCGCAGTTCCATTTCTTTCATGATTATATTCCGAACTGGAAAAAAGCATTTGCGCCGGGCGGGTTGCGACAATTTCAGATGTTTGCTCCGGCAGATTCAGCTAAAACATTGTTTCGGGCGGCGCTTCAGGCAACCCACGATGCGCGCATTCCTCCTTATCTTTGTGTATTCAAGCGTCATAAAACCGACCCATTTTTATTGCGGTATCAAAGCGATGGTTATTCTTTATCGCTGGATTTTCGTGTCACCCAGTCCCGTGATGTTCCGCTGCAAAAACTGCTGGAGCAATTGCGTGTACTGGTTTTGGAAAATGGCGGCAATTTATATATGGCGAAAGATGATTTCTTAGACGCTGCCTCATTTGAACAAAGTGTTGGCGCAGACCGCGCAGCGGCGTTCCGTGAAATAAAAGATCGGCTCGATCCTGACTGGCTGTTCCAATCAAATTTATCTCGGCGTATCATGCCGCAGCAGTCGCTTGGCGAGGTAATTCTGGCATAGGGGAACATCTGATAAAATAATTTCCATAAAAGCTTCAACGCGCCTCTTGCTGGTTGCAGGCAAACTGCCATATCGAAAATAAGATTTCGGCATGATTTCTGCTAAACAGAAGAATAGATACGTGGCAAATTCCCGGCCGCGCTTAGGGAACAGCCCAAAGTGACAGTTTTTTGGGAGCGGTCTGGTATGATAATAGTGCAGGCGCACGACGCGCTTACCAAATTTGCCAGGAGGCAGAATGTGACTGTTTGTCCGCAGTGCCGCCACGACGCGCGCGATAATGCGCGCATTTGTTCCTGGTGCGGCTTCATCTTTAAAAATAATAAAACCGCCAATCACGAACGGCTGATTTATCCGGGATCGGAATATTTCAGGAAAAATCTCTCGGAGCCGGCGGCTCAGAAACTGCCGCGCTTTCCCGTAACCGCAATTATCTCTAACGCGCAAGCGCACCCAACAAACACACCGGCTGCTGTTATAGACTCAATTGCGGACAGCGCCAAAAACCAAAAAATTGCCAGCGATTCCGCCAATACGGTGTTCAGCGAAGTTACAGACTATAAGCAGCAAGATGACACTCCCGGCGCCTATGAATCCATACCATTTCAAATATCTTATTCTGCAAAAATTGCAAGCGCTACCCGCACATATGTTGCGCCGCCGCCTTTGCCGGCTTATACTCAAATATCCCGTGGCAGCGCTTCTTGGCTCTGGTCGCTATTGCTGTTCCCCGTTATTTTGCTGCTGAATCTGCATTCTGCTTTACAGGGAGAAATTTACTGGGCCAGCGTCAGCGGCGCTATTGCTTCTGCCGGATTTCTTACCCTTGCAGTGATGTGTATTTGGATTACGGCTTTATGGGTCGGCGCAGGAAAACGTCCGCGTCTTATTTTAGCTTCCACCGCGCTTACAGTTCTGGCCGCCGCATCGGTTGTGTTCGCTAATATCGGCCCGGCGCTCAGTTCTATGCAAGCAGGGCAAATGGAACAAAACGGGCAGTTCGCACAAGCCGCGGCTTTATATGGCGAAAACAGCGACACTGCCGGCGCCGCTCGTGTGTACCTTGAATGGGGCAGCCAACTTGTTGAAAAAGGCCAATTTGCGCAAGCGGCTGTTTATCTAAATAAAGCGCTTGCCATGTCTTCCGGATACCCAAAACAGCAAGCTCTTGAGGAATTAGGGCAACTTTACTGGCAATCCGGCAACGCCGCTTTAAATAATAAAGATATATCTGGCGCCACTCTAGCATTTCAAAACGCAGTAAAAATAGCGCCGGGCAGCGCCGGCGCCGAAATGGCGCAGCAAGCTCTTAGCGCGCCTCAAACTGTTTCGGGCGTTATGCAGTTTCTTAATCTGCCGCTGCCCGGATTACAGGTGGCGCTGGTGTCTCAGTGGAGTTATGATCCCACACTGCAATTGCTGCAAACCGGCGGCCAGCGACTGCAAGCCGTAACCGGCGCCGATGGCTCATTTACCGTCTCTGGAGCGACACCCGGCGTTACATACGCCTTGGTTTGGCAGGGCGCAAACGGGGACACAACTAATATCGGCGCCGATGGCTCTGTTCAGGTTACAATAACCATTCAACCGCTGCAAGGCGCGCAACTGGGAGTAATTACCATACAAACCGGTCCGCGTTCGCCATCCGCCGGCGCGCAATAAATTCGGCTATTTGCTCGTTGTGATGTCCTTCCGGCTGCCGATATATTCCAACACGCGATCCGCCGCGTCGCGTGTCATGCCATCTACAGCGGCCAAATCTTCCGCAGTCGCTTCTGCAATGCGCTGCAGTGAGCCAAAACGCTTCAGCAGCGCCTTTTTGCGCTTGGGTCCTATCCCCGGAATATCATCTAAAGTGGAGGCAAACGCCTTTTGTGACCTCTTTTGCCGATGATAAGTTATAGCAAATCGATGCGCCTCATCCCGAATTCGCTGCAATAAATACAGCCCCTGCGATCCCCTCGGCAAAATGATTGGCTGCGAAATATCCGGCAAATAAATTTCTTCATGCTCCCCAATTGCCCCATGGTTTTCCTTCGCTACACCAATCAATGGCGCATACATTCCCAATTCTTCCATCACCATACGATCTGCGTTTACATGGCCGCGCCCGCCATCGATAACAATGAGGTCCGGAGTGGCGCGAAAAGAATCCTCTGCAGTGTCTTCACCGTCTGCGGCGTCATTTTGCTGAGCAAGGTCTGTTTCCGTCGACGCAGCCAATCGTTTAAATCTGCGGCGGAGCATTTCCTGATGGCTGGCGTAATCATCTGCGCCGCTGACAGTTTTTATGCTGAAACGGCGATAATCAGCATTTTTAGGCTTGCCGCGCTCAAACACCACCATCGAGCCAACAACAGATGAGCCTTGGATGCCGGAGATATCATAGCACTCGATGCGCGCCGGCGGAGCTGAAAGATGTAAAGCTTCTTGCAATTCCGCTAAAGCCAGCGCAGTCTTTTGACTGTCTGAAAGCCAGCGCGCGCGTTCCATCTCCAGTGTTTCTTTGGCGTTTTGCGCAGCCATTTCTACAAGACGCAGTTTATCACCGCGTTTTGGTTGCGTAATAGCAACACTGCCGCCACGTTTTTCCTTCAGCCAAGCAATAAGCTCTGCGGTGTCGGACGGCTCATATTCCACCAAAATTTCTCCGGGAATAACCGGCGCATGTTCATAATATTGCTGCAAAAACGACGCCATAATTTCTGCGGTGTCGGCGCCGTCGGTTCCTTTTAGCGCGTGGTTTTCGCGGCCGGCCAGTTTGCCTCCCCGAAAAAAGAAAATTTGCGCGCAAGCCTCAGACTCTGCTGCAGCCAGAGCAATAACATCACGATCATCCGGATGTTCAGTGTTAATAATTTTTTGCTTTGCCAAAGCGCTTTCCACCGCAGCAACCCTATCGCGCAGAACCGCCGCGCGCTCAAATTCAAGCTGCTCTGCCGCTTCGGCCATATCTTTGCGCAAATCATCTAAAATTGTATCCAGCTTACCCTCTAAAAATAAGATAATCTGCTGAATCATTGCGCCATATTCTTCCGGCGATGTTTTAGCTACGCACGGGCCGCTGCATCGATGGATAGCGTATTGCGCGCAGGGCCGCGAAAACAGCTTCAGTTTCCATCCATGTATAGCGCCATCTTTTGGTGGCGCCCATGGCTTATCGTCATGTCGGCAGGTGCGGAACGGAAAAATCTTATTCAGCAGATCCAGCGTTGTATCAATAGCGCGAATATTTGGATATGGGCCAAAATAGCGCGCGCCATCTTGCTGCACAGATCGCACGCGATATACACGCGGAAATCTGTCTTGCAGAGCAATTTTGATATACGGGTAGGTTTTATCATCACGTAAACGGATATTGTATTTAGGCTGATGTTTTTTAATATATTCATTTTCAAGAATGAGCGCTTCAGTAGGGCTGCCCACTACAATATATTCCATATCACTGATATGCGAAACCAACGCTTTGGTTTTTAGGCTGTGATTTGCGCTTTCTTGAAAATAAGAACGCGCCCGCGACGCCAATGATGTTGCCTTGCCAACATAAATAATAACGCCATTTTCGTCTTTATAAATATAGATCCCCGGTTTGTGGGGCAAGGAATTGAGTGTTGCGCGCAGTTGTTCATTCATAAAAAATATTTTCTTGTATTATAAAATATGGGTGAAAAATAAGATATTCCCAAGCGTCGACAGTTTATGAATGTTCATGTTTCCGAAGCTGCCAAACAATCTCTATTTTCATACATCGGCGCATGTGTTTAGTCTCATGCGGCTAAATTGGCCATTCCGCTTGATTTCACGCGCTATTCAGCGTATGATAGATAAAGATTCTTAGATGTTTTTTCAGGCAGCAGCTCTGAAATGTTCTTATTTTTGCCCGCGTATATTTCGCTTTGCGCGCTGTGCGCAGTCTCTGGCGTTCGCGGCTGTGTTATGAGGTTAATTATACCGTATGCCAAATACCAAATCAAAGAGATCTGTCAAGAGTCAGTCCTCTAAAATTCAGCAAAAACATGCACGCAGCTTTCAGGAAGAAGCGCAGCTTCGCCCCAGTGTCGCTAAAAAAGCCGCAGAAGTAGATGCGCCGCAGCCATCAAAATTTATGGCGTTTGTTAAAGAATTCCCATGGTTAACAGGTATTCTCAGCGCGCTGATTGTCGTTTCACTTGTCGGCGTTATGTATAACAGTCACCTAGGATTTTTTGCGCAAACATCGGCAGATCCCTGCGCGTGGGCTAAAAACCCCGCGACATTCCCCGTCCCGGCAAAAATAACCTACACCTACAAATCTGCTCCGCAACAATGCATTACCACCACAACACCAGGATTATACAGCGTCACATTGCACACACTTAAAGGCAATATCACCTTTACGCTGGATCAACAATATTCTGCCGCAAGTGTAAATAGTTTTGTCTTTTTAGCAACCCATGGCTTTTATAATGGCCTGTCTTTTTTTGAAGTAAAAAACGGTATGGCTTTAACCGGAGACCCCAACACCATCAATCCTAACGCCAAAACCTCTACATACGGACAAGGCGGCCCAGGATACAATATCGCTGCAAGCTATCCCAAAACTTCCTCTGCGTTCACTGCCGGAGCAGTTGCTTTGATGAATACCGGTAGCAACAAATTCGGTTCGCAGTTTTTTATCGCTACCCAAGATGATTCAGCCACACTGCAAGATATCTACAACTATATAGGTAATGTCTACATCGGCTTAGATGTTGTGCAAAAACTGCAAGCCGGCGATATCATCCAAAGCGTTACTGTCTCTTATAATATAAATGGGGTTCCGGGGCTGGCGCCATCTGTTTCGCCAACAGCAGCAGCTACCTCAGCTCCTGCCGCTTCCCCCACAGCTACGGCAAAACCGTAAACAAAACTGTCGAGAATATTATTTGACATTTCGGAGAAGATATGCGATAATAGGTATTGTTAATCGTTTTATTCCTCGGTAGCTCAACGGTAGAGCAGGCGGCTGTTAACCGCAAGGTTCTAGGTTCGAATCCTAGCCGGGGAGCCTATTCCGTATCTCTCCTTTCAAAACCCAAGTAAGGCAAATTTGCCCACACTTGGGTTTTTCTTTTACCGTCCCAAAAAACGTACCCAAATAGGACACCGTAATGTCATTCTTCAGTGTTCTCTTCTTGGTTCTTTGAGTCAGCAAGAAATGCAAGCATTTCTCGA